>NZ_JAJCKS010000029.1:0-42316 GCF_020558815.1 Blautia sp. 210820-DFI.6.14 | reverse complement strand
GTGTGTCGCTCTCAAGCGACTTGTTTACTCTATCACATGTTCGTTTCTTTGTCAACAATTATTTTTGTTTTTTTCAAAACTTTTCAAATTGTTTAATCAGAAGAAACAATTCCTTGTGACAGCTCAGTTAGAATACCACTATCCAACCGAGTTGTCAACACTCTTTTTTATAATTTATAATTATTCTTCATGATATAACGAATTGCATCTTGAATCCAGGACACATATACCAGATTAATGCCAGAAACTTTTCCCACAGACGATTTACATACTTCCGGCAAGATCACTGTATCAAAACCAAGTTTTTTCGCTTCGGCCACTCTTTGTCCTGCCATACTCACTGCCCGGACCTCACCACTTAATCCAACTTCGCCAAATGCGATCACTGAATCCGGAATGATAATATCTTTGCAGCTCGATACAACTGCCAGTGAGATTCCCAAATCAATCGCAGGCTCTGTCATTTTCATGCCACCTGCGATATTTACATATGCATCGCAGGCTGCCAGATGAATTCCTACTTTTTTTTCTAATACAGCCATAAGCAGATTTACTCTGTTAAAATCAGTTCCCACCGCAGTTCTTCTTGGTATTCCAAAATTGCTCTGGCAGACCAGTGCCTGAATCTCCACAAGGATCGGTCGTGTTCCTTCCATCGAGCACGCAACAATGGAACCAGATGTCCCATTCGGCTTTCCGTTCAGCATAAACTCTGACGGATTCTTCACTTCTTCCAATCCTGTATTTCTCATTTCAAATACACCAATTTCATTTGTAGATCCAAATCTGTTTTTGACAGCACGAAGAATACGATAAGACGCATGACGGTCTCCCTCAAAATACAGCACTGTATCCACCATATGTTCCAAAACTCTCGGACCTGCTACATTGCCTTCTTTTGTCACATGTCCTACGATAAAAATAGAAACACCCTGACCTTTGGCAATCTGCATCAGAATATTCGTTGATTCCCTAACCTGCGAAACACTGCCTGGTGCCGAACTGATATCTTCATGGAACATCGTCTGGATTGAATCAATCACGACCATATCCGGTTTTTTTCTTTCAATCACCTCTCTGATTGTTTCCAGATTTGTCTCACATAGTAACTGGAGATTCTCATTGAACTCCCCAATACGTTCAGCACGTAATTTAATCTGCCGCAAAGATTCTTCACCTGATATATATAATACAGAATTACCCGACATCGCCAGATTTCTGCAAACCTGTAAAAGAAGGGTGGATTTTCCGATTCCCGGATCTCCACCCACCAATACCAAAGACCCGGGGACAATGCCGCCCCCGAGTACTCTGTCAAGCTCTCCTATATTCGTCAGTTTTCTTTCATCTTCCGAAAGTCTGATGTCTTTTAATACTACCGGTTCAGCTCTTCGCAAACCGTTCTGTAGACCGCTTCCCGTCGAAGATACCTTCTTTGTGGAAACTGTTTCTTCAACAAATGTATTCCATGCTCTGCATCCAGGACATTGTCCCATCCACTTTGAAGACTCATACCCACATTCCTGACAAAAATAAACAACCTTTTTATTTTTTAGCATTTTTCAACCTTTACTGCTACAGCTGCATCTCCGCCAAGTTCTACACTGAAAGAAAGCTTGCCGCCAAGATTTGTCTGCATTTTTCCTGCATCTTCACCATCAATAGAAATGCTGTATTCTGTATCAGCTTCCATCTCAACGGTAATCTGCGCGTCCTCCGCACCTTCTACTTCAAACTCCATGCCAGTACCATCCTGCTTCAATGAATATACAGCAGTTCCCGGTACAGACTCGTATACAAACATTCCATTGCGTTCCAGTTTGGTAATCTCTTTAAATGTTTTTACTTTATAAACATCTCCCTGATATGGGAAATCAGATGCTTTAGATTTTGTCGGTAATTCATAATTACCAAAGCTGATACCCCCATTTTCTTCTGTTCGGATCAGTTCTTTTACTACTGCCATGATCTTATGTCCTCCCTAGACTTTTCTGTTGTGTTTTAGTCCTTGCATATCTGCACCGTGTTATCTTAATATCCCATCTGACGCAGATATTTCAGTTACATTATTATAACATTCAGTACTTTTTTTGACCAGTATCCTAACCAAGATTTAACATCTTTTTTAGATTTTAAATTGCCATAATCCCTTCTGCGCTTATTCCGTATCTCTGACCGGAATAAAACAGATTTTCTTCTGATGAAGCTGAACTTTCACTGTATCTCCAGTTCGAATTCTGCCTTCAAGAATTTCATTGGCCATCGGATCTTCCAGTTTATTCTGAATGGCTCTTCTCAGAGGTCTTGCGCCATATTTACTGTCAAAACCGGATTCTGCCAGATAATCTCTGACCGAATCTGTAATTTTAAGCTGAATACCCATCTGCTCTGCACATCGTTTCTCAAGATTTTTCAAAAGAATATTCACGATTTTCCTGATCTCCGGCTTTTTAAGTGGATGGAATACCATAATTTCATCGATTCGATTCAAAAATTCCGGTTTAAAAAGTCTTCTTACTTCTTCCATCACTCCGGATTTCATTCTCTCATAGTCCTGTTTTTCATTATCCTGGGACATAAAGCCAAGTTTCTTTGGCTCAATGATTGCCTGTGCTCCAACATTGGATGTCATAATGATTATCGTCTGTTTAAAATCAACTTTTCTTCCATGTGCATCTGTAATATGTCCATCATCTAAAACCTGAAGCAAAATATTAAACACATCCGGATGTGCTTTCTCAATCTCATCAAACAACAGTACACTATACGGATTTCTTCTTACTTTTTCGCTAAGCTGCCCGCCTTCATCATATCCAACATATCCCGGAGGTGAACCGATCATTTTGGAAACACTGTGTTTTTCCATGTATTCTGACATGTCAACACGGATCATTGCCTGCTCACTGCCAAACACAGCTTCCGCAAGTGCCTTTGAAAGTTCTGTTTTGCCTACACCGGTCGGTCCAAGAAAAAGGAATGAGCCAATCGGACGGTTTGGATCTTTCAGCCCTACTCTGCCTCTTTTAACAGCCTGCGCAACCGCTTTGACAGCTTCCTCCTGTCCGATCACTCTTTTATGAAGTTCTTTTTCCAGGGCCGCAAGACGCTTGGTTTCACCTTCCGTAAGTCTTTTTACTGGAATTTTAGTCCAGTCCGATACTATATCTGCTACAGAATTTTCATTTACCGTAAGATTTTTGCGTTTATTTCTGCGCACTTCTTTTTTTCTGTATTTTTCAATCTGTTCTTCCGCTTCATTCTGCTCCTGCTGAATTCTCTTTGCCATAGACAGATCTGCAAGTTTTATTGCTTCTTCTTTCTGATTCAGCAATTCTCTTATCTTTATTTCCAATGCTTCTATCTCTGGTGCGGAACGATAGCTTCCAAGCTGTACTTTGGATGCAGCTTCATCAATAATATCGATTGCTTTATCCGGAAGAAATCGGTCATTAATATATCGAACTGACATTCTAACCGCAGCCTCCAGAGCCTCATCTTCAATTCTTACCCCATGATGTTTCTCATAATACGGACGAAGTCCTTTCAAAATCTCAAGGGCCTCCTGTTCTGTCGGCTCTTCTACGGTAACCGGCTGAAATCTTCGCTCCAGCGCAGCATCCTTTTCGATGTATTTACGATATTCCTCCAGTGTTGTTGCACCAATCAGCTGAATTTCTCCTCTTGAAAGAGAAGGCTTCAGAATATTGGACGCATCCAGAGCACCTTCTGCCCCTCCGGCGCCAATGATTGTGTGAAGTTCATCAATAAAAAGAAGAATTCCCTGGTTTACACGCACCTCATCAATTACCTTACGGATACGTTCCTCAAATTCTCCCCTATACTTACTTCCGGCAACCATTCCTGACATATCAAGAACAACAACTCTTTTATCACGCACAGAATCCGGAACAAGTCCTGAAACAATTCTCTGTGCCAGACCTTCAACAATCGCAGTCTTACCAACTCCCGGTTCTCCAACCAGACACGGATTATTCTTACTTCTTCTGCTCAGGATCTGAATCAGTCGTGTAATCTCTCTGTCACGTCCAACCACAGGATCCAATTTGCCTTCTGCTGCCATCACAGTCAGATCTCTGCTGTACTGGTCCAGCGTCGGCGTCGCTGCCCCACTCTTCTGTGTTTTTTGATTTCTGCCACCCTGTAGTTCTTCTGCTGTTGGATTCTCAATTCCCATCGCGGTCAGAACTGCCACATACAGTTTCTGGATATTGACTCCCATTGTATAAAGAAGCCTGGTCGCAACACAATCCGTCTCTTTAAGCATTGCCACAAGAAGATGTTCCGTTCCGGCCTGTGCTTCTTTCTGATTTTCTGCCTCCTGTACAGATTTTTCAAGCACTCTCATCGCTCTTGGGCTGTATTCCGGTGCCTTTTCCGCAGCCAGCACCTCTGACGGTGCGATCAGTTCTTCGATCAGCTGGCGCAGCGCATCTTCTTCTACATTAAATTCTTCCAGAATCCTGCCCGCCGTACCCTCTTTTTCCTTTAGCAGACCTACCAGAATATGCTCTGTGCCAATATATGAATGATTACAGGACTGTGCGGTGGTTTTTGCCAGTTTTAACGCATTTGCAGCCTGTCTGGTAAATTTATCCTGCATAGTTTGTTCCTCCTAGTTGTCAATTTCGTATTCGTCATAGATCTCATCGATCAGATCATGCACTTCACTTCTGCTGACGTTTCTGCAGCAGCCCTTTGCCAACGCTACAAGAAGATTTTCTTTCATTTCTTCCAGTGCTTTGATCTTATCAACATCCACAGCGATAATTGCCCCACGTCTGCGGTCGATCGTAACAAAACCTTCCTGACGCAACAAAGAATATGCTTTGTTTACCGTATGCATATTAATTCCTACTGTATCCGCCAACTGTCGAACTGACGGAAGCGGATCTCCCTCTTGCAGTCTGGAAGTAGCAATTCCCATTATAATCTGATTCATAAGCTGTACATATATAGCTTCATCACTGTTAAAATCTATTTCAATGACCATTTCCGTCAGCCTCCCATTGTTTTTCAATGTTATACATATAGTAGCACATACAGCAGATTTTGCAAGTAAAAAATAAAAACAGGCAGCCTGTTCAGCCACCTGTCTTATTATCATTATGTCATTTTTATCAGCCAAGAATCTTCTTAAACTGTTCTTTATTAAGAATAAGATTAAATCCCATTGGATTAAATACCATTGCTTCCGCCTGATTGATCAGAATTTCCGGAAGTTTGTCAAATGGAATTTTTGCCAGGCGAAGTTTTTTACCTTTTGCAAATTTTTCAAATTCCATAACATCAGAAAATACCGGCTGTAAAATCTGGCCTTCTTTATTTTTCAGATACGGAATATTAATTTTTTTCGGATTTTCTTCGTCACGTTCCATTGCTACCAGGAAATGAGATTTTTTCAGATTTGCAATCAGTTCCTCTTCCAGTGCTCTTAAATTTTTGTGTTCTTCTTTTTCAACCGGACGTCGAAGTTCCTGCATAAAATAGATACCTGAAAGCTGTAATGTTGGATTGATCAGCGGACGTTTAGCCGGCTCCATCTGACTGAGATCTGGTTTTCTTACGATTTTTTCCAGGTCAATCTCAATTTCATCTGCTCCATTATTCCAGATTACAGAGTTTACGCCAATAGAAAACAGAAGTCCGTACATTCTCGGAAAATCTTTTTTCTCATAACGCATCCCCATAAGAAGGATTTTATCTTCCAGTTTCTTTTTGCCATATTCCTTCAGAGTTTCCTCTTCTGCAAAAAACCACACCTGATCATTATATGTTTCTTCTCCGCAAGTTACATAAGGCAGTTTTGTTGCCTGTGAATATGCCACAAACACTGTCTCCCTTGCCTGAAGTTCTTTGACTGCATCTTCTACACTAATACCCATTTTGTTTTCCTTTCATTTATCGCTTCCGCATGATATATCATAAATTATACCATATTTCACGAAAAATGGCACACTTTTTTGGTGATTTTTTTATATTATCATTCCGTTTATTACTTCAGGCCTCATCAATGGCTTTTCCAATATCATGACGCATATATTTATTCGCAAACTGAATCCACTCTGTTGCATCATAAGCATTTTTGCGTGCCTCTTTCAGAGTCTTTCCTTTTGCTGTAATTCCAAGTACACGGCCGCCATTTGTAACAATCTGTCCATCCTGGAATTTGGTTCCGGCATGGAAACAATAATATCCATCTTTACCTTTAAAGTTTTCAAATCCATACATTGGAATGCCCTTTTCGTATTTTACAGGATATCCTTCACTTGCAAGGACCACACATACAGCCGCATTATCCTCAAATTCCAGCTCTATCTTATCCAGTGTTCCATTCACGCAGGCTTCCATAACTTCTATAATATCTGTTTTCATTCTTGGAAGTACAACCTGTGCTTCCGGATCTCCAAACCGTGCATTATATTCCAGTACCTTCGGTCCTTCTGCTGTAAGCATCAGTCCAAAGAAAATAATCCCGACAAATGGACGACCTTCTGCTGCCATCGCATCTACTGTTGCCTGATAAACGTGCTGTTTGCAAAATTCGTCAACTTCTTTTGTATAAAATGGACTTGGTGAAAACGTTCCCATCCCACCTGTATTTAATCCTTTATCACCATCCATGGCACGTTTATGGTCCTGCGCAGATGTCATAGTACGGATAGTTTTACCATCTACAAAAGAAAGTACTGACACTTCTCGACCAGTCATAAATTCTTCAATGACCATAGTATTTCCGGCACTTCCGAATTTTTTGTCTTCCATAATTTCTTTAACGCCAGCTTCCGCTTCTTCCAGCGTATTACAGATCAAAACTCCCTTTCCAAGAGCAAGTCCGTCTGCCTTGAGAACGATTGGGAATTTTGCCTGCGTATGCAAATAATCAAGTGCTTTCTGTGGATCATCAAAGTTCTCATATGCCGCGGTTGGAATTCCGTATTTCTTCATCAGATCTTTTGAAAACGCCTTGGAGCCTTCAAGGATTGCTGCATTCTTACGAGGTCCAAATACCTTCAGTCCGCGGGCTTCAAATACATCCACCACGCCGCCGACCAACGGGTCATCCATACCAATGATTGTCAGATCCACTTTATTTTCTTCTGCAAAATCAGCAAGCTTCTCAAATTCCATGGCTCCGATCGCCACACATTCTGCATATTCTGAAATTCCTGCATTCCCAGGTGCACAGTAAATTTTGTCTACCTTTGGACTTTTTGCAACACTCCATGCGATTGCATGTTCTCTTCCGCCACTTCCAACAATCAGTACTTTCATGAGCTTTTATCTGCCTCCTACTATTAGACTTCTTCTATCAACAACAAATTTTTATTAATAAAGCATTCTTAATCAATAACAACTTTTCCATTCTGAACTGAAACTCTGTTATTCGCAATCAGATCAATTGCTTTCGGAAGGATTTTCCATTCTGCTTCCTCCATAACACGACGTTGAAGCACCTCCGGAGTGTCTCCCTGCTGTACTTCCACCGCTTTTTGAAGGATGATCGGTCCTGTATCTGTACCAGTATCCACAAAATGAACCGTTGCACCGCTAACCTTGACTCCGCGTGCAAGCACACCCTCATGGACATGAAGACCATAAAATCCTACGCCACAAAAAGACGGAATGAGGGATGGATGAATATTGATGATTCTGTTCGGATATGCTTCCACGATCATAGGTGGAATTGCCACCAGAAAGCCTGCCAGTACGACCAGTTCCACCTTATTTTCCTGTAATTCCTGCAGAAGCGCTTTATGAAATTCTTCTCGATTTTCAAATTTCTTCGGAGAAATGCACTTAGCCGGGATTCCCCGGCTCTCTGCGCGTTTCAGTGCATATGCGCCTGGATTATTACTGATCACCAGACCGACTTCCGCATTTGTGATCACACCGCTGTCAATCGCATCCATGATCGCCTGCAGATTTGTACCGCCTCCTGATACCAGAACACCAAGCTTTAACATAAAGTCACTCCCTTTTCTCCGGCCTCAATACGGCCAACTACATATGGAGTGTCTCCTGCCTGACGAATAGCCTCCATTGTCTTATCTACATCTGAAGGATCTACTGCCAGAACCATACCAAGTCCCATATTAAAAGTATTGTACATCATCTTTTCTTCGATATCTCCGGTCTTTGCAAGAAGGTCAAAAATCGGAAGAACCGGATAGCTGTTCTTCTCAATGACAGCTCTTGTGCCATCTTTCAGCATACGAGGAACATTTTCATAAAAGCCACCACCGGTAATATGGCTGCATGCATGAATACGAACTCCGGCTTCTTTAACACTTTTCAGTGCTTTTACATAAATTCTTGTCGGAGCAAGCAGTGCCTCACCAAGAGTTGTTCCAAGTTCATCATAATATGTATCCAGAGATTCTTTTGTCATTTCAAACACTTTGCGGACAAGTGAAAATCCATTGCTGTGAACGCCTGTAGAAGCCATACCGATCAGAACGTCTCCTGGTTTCAGTTCTTCGCCAGTAAGAAGATCTTTCTTATCGATCACACCAACTGCAAACCCAGCAAGATCATATTCATCTTCCGGCATAAGTCCCGGATGTTCTGCAGTTTCACCACCGATCAGTGCTGCACCTGACTGTACACAGCCCTCTGCAACGCCACTTACGATCTCTGCGATCTTTTCCGGATAATTTTTTCCACATGCAATGTAATCCAGGAAGAACAGTGGTTCTGCACCTGCACATGCAATATCATTTACACACATGGCTACAGCATCGATTCCGATCGTATCGTGTTTATCCATGATCATAGCAAGCTTAACTTTGGTTCCGCAGCCATCTGTACCGGATACGAGTGTTGGTTCTTCCATATTTTTGAATGCATTCATGGAAAATGCTCCCGAAAATCCACCGATTCCGCCTAAAACTTCCGGTCTCATGGTCTTTGCAATATGTTTCTTCATTAACTCAACTGACTTGTAACCAGCTTCTATATCCACACCTGCTTTTTTGTAATCCATAATCTTCTGATCTCCTCCACCTGTTTTTAATAAGCTTTGTATCCAACTTTCTGAAGTCTGGCATCCTTTGCCTCAACCTGCTCTTTCAGTTCCTGACTGTATGCTTTCAATCTGTCCAGAAGTTCCGGATCAGATGTTGCCAGAATCTTTGCGGCAAGAAGTCCTGCGTTTGCGCCTCCATTGATTGCTACTGTTGCTACCGGAATTCCGGACGGCATCTGTACGATTGAATACAGTGAATCTCTTCCTCCAAGAGATGTTGTATGCATTGGAATGCCGATAACCGGCATCGGAAAGATTGCTGCACACATTCCCGGAAGATGTGCTGCCATTCCTGCTCCTGCAATAATTACTTTGAATCCTTTTTCTTCTGCCGTCTTTGCATACTCAAAGAACACATCCGGTTCTCTGTGTGCAGAAATAATCTTCATCTCATATTCAACGCCCAGCTTGTCAAGAATTGCTGCCGCCTTACTCATAACCGGCATATCTGAGTCGCTTCCCATTACAATCCCAACTTTTTTCATTGGTGGCCTCCTCGTATAATTTCTTACATCTTCAGGTTGATTCTACTAAGATTCTAAAATTGTGTCAATAAAATTACGGAAAAGAAATATTTTGGCGGGCAAACTCTTTTTGTATAAAAAAAGTTTGCCCACCTCATAAAATAAATAAGCTATCGTTATTTTTCAAAAGAACGATTCAGTTCTTCCGTTCCCGGCAGCACAAAACGTCCATTCTCAATAATAGAAGTTCCTTCTCCATCTTCGTCAATTACACGGATACTTCCCAGTTCTTCATATGGAATTGTAATATCTGTATGACATCCATAATAAGCCATGCTGATATCCTCTTTACGAAGAATCGAAATCTCATTATCTCTGGCAATGATTTCTCTTCCGTCTGGGTTAAATACCGGAGTATCTTCTGACCAGCTGTAACAGGTATCTCCCACAGCGAAATGTGGTCCCATTTTCTCAGCGATCAGAATTGGAAGTTTATCTGCAATACCATATTTTTCAGCTGCCACATACGCGGTTGTATTGGTCCCGATTGCAAACTCACCCATTGGAATCTTCGGATGATGGTGCAGAATATTATCCTCAATATATGCACGATTCTCCTCTTCTGTCTCAAAGTTTGCACACGAATAATCAATCACCTGTCCACAGTCAAATACCAGCTTCAGATCCTTAAACTGTAATCCGTTCAAATAAACCTTCTTTACATGAAGAATCCCACCAGTTCCGGCAAGCACCGGAGAAGTAAACACTTCTCCCACTGGAATATTTACATCTGCCACACAGTTTTCAAAATTTGTCTGTTTCCGGACATCTTCCAGTTCATGCAGATGAATGATCAAATCTGTCTCGTTGTCCTCTTTTCCTTTTATTTCTACCCACTGACAGGTATCCAGAGTCTCAATGATCGTCTGCTGTATCCGTTCATACTGTTTATAATCCAGTGTATTGATCTTCACAATCTCTGCAAAAATCTTCGGAAAATCATTTCCGATCTCCGGCACCGGATAGGCAATGATCGTAAAGCTTCTCTCATCGCCCCTGATATAACGATTTACGATCTGACCGGATTCGTTATCCAGCTCTACCTGCATTTTCTGCTGTGCCTCGTTTAAAGCCCACGCACCTTCTGTAGAAACAGGAGCAAATGGTTCTTCTCCAAAAGTCTCAATACATGCCGGTCCGCCATGAACTGCAGCCAGGTCTTTATATTTCTCATATGCATTCTGCATAGAACGAAGTTTGCGCTGTACATAATCACTGTCCATAAAGAGTGCCTGATCCTGCCTGTGATCATACTCATACTGCGGATTTGCATTTCCACCAACAAAGCCGATCCATGCATTACCTCTTTTATTCACTGCATGTGTGGCATGGCGATAGATCACCGGTTCAAGCCCCATCTCACGGAACTGCAGGATTGCAGCACGTACCATTCGCTCAAATCCAAGATTATAACGAATGTTTACCGTCTTTTTCTTGGTAATGCCTTTTCTTCCATTAATAAAACCAATTCTGTATCCTTCCGTATATGTGCGTGCCATACTGTCAATCTCATCCTGACTGAGACTGTTCATAAATTCTGCAACTCCTGTTTCATTTGCAGAAACATATTCTCCATACCTGTACAGATAACGCAGATCTGACAAATCAGAATCCATTACGATTCTTACAGCAAAATCCAGCTGCGGATCAACCGCTTCCGCAATCCTCTGTTCCATCATATCCTGACAATAGTCATTCACATAAGAACGCAGCATGTCTTCCACATTTTTTACAGATGGCAGTTCACCATTTTCAAAAGCAGCATATACTTCAAGAAAAAGTTCTGCTGTCACTGTATAATCCCAGATTTTTTTTTCATATGCATAGGCAATTGCTCCACGAAGTTCTGCGTAAAGAAATGTAAATGCCCTTCCATATTCACCGAGTTTTTCTTCTGCGTATGCAGGATTCCCGTAACAGTGTGTATAATTCTGAGGAAACAGTTCTTTATAAAGTTCTGTATTTTCTTTCTGCAATTCTTCTATGGAAAGCTTTTCTTCATCTCTTTCCAGTATGGCTGCTGTTTTCTCCAAAAAAGCCGCCATATTCTGAAAGAAATCCAGAAAATCCGGCTTTACAGTTGTTTCAGTACAGATTTCGACAATTCGATCTTTTGCCAGATCATAGCGTTCTTTCAGCAATTCATCCACTTTATCATCTCCTCCGTTTGAATTTAATTTAGTCATCGATCACATGTCCCAGCTGAATATGTTTGTCTATCAGCTGCTGCATATATTCCCATATTTCCCTGGAACCTTCTGCAGTATGCTCATTTCTTTTGTATATCTGACTCTTATGTACAGTATGTTCCTTCCAGCTTTTTCCTCCGGAAGCATCATTCAGAAGCAGTGGCTGACAATTGTCCAGCACATGTGCAAATTTCGCCTCTGCTGTCTCATATTCTTCAAATTCTTCCCATAAATTTCTGAACTTTGTACCCTGATCTTCCGGAAGCATACCAAAAATACGGTCTGCAGCCTTTGTCTCACGCGCTCTCTGCGTTGCCAGTCCTGCCTGATCATATGCATATGTATCTCCAGCATCAATCTCCACAAGATCATGGAGCAAAACCATAGGGATCACTTTTGCCAGGTCAACTTCTTCATTGGCATATTCCTTCAACAACACAGCCATAAGAGCCAGATGCCAGGAATGTTCCGCATCATTTTCCTTACGGCTCCCGTCTGCCAGATATGTCTGACGTATAATCTGTTTTACTTTATCCACTTCCAAAATAAATTTCATCTGCTGTTGTAAGCGTTCCATTTTTCACACTCCCATCAAAAAAAAGGCCAACCAGCCTACCATAAAGATTCCATTAAGGATTGAGCCGATAATACTGGTCCTGTGTGTACATTTTTCTTCTGAAAAGCTACTGATTCCCATCAGAAATCCATATACGGAAAGCAGCGCTGCAAACAGGCAGATGCCTCCCACAATAAATCCATAGGATCCTTCAAGTACATAAGCTATCCCAACAGCCCCTCCAAACAGAAGCAGGGAAGCAATTGCCAGCCCCACTGACAGCTTCCCTTTTGCAGCCTCTTTCTTTTTTATGATCGCGTATCTATATCTTCTCGCCATATCGTTTTCTCCTCAGATAATTACAGACAGCAAAAAGCATATATCCGATTGCTGCCCCAAGTGTATTCAAAATCAGATCGTCCACATCAAAACATCCCACTTTTGCAATTAACTGCACTGTTTCCACCAAAAGGCTAAGTGAAAAACCGGATGCAACAATGAACAAACCGTTACGGCATTTATGCGCAATGACCGGAAGGATAAAACCATATGGAATAAAGCCTATCACATTTCCAAAAAGATTGGTGATCAAAGCAAACATCCCAAGCTGTTTTCTGTATATCCAGAATCTTCTGATTTCTACAAACGGAACCAGATTATACCGATACACCCGTTCTTCCGCTGTAACGCGCCCATATTCTTCTGAAAAGAAAAGAAAATAAACAAGAAGCAGTACATAAAGTATAAACAAAAGCACACTCAGAAACCTGATTTTACGTTTTGTACTGTCTTTCAATTTTTACCCCTATCCAGCTTCAGATCAGAATATCAGACTTTCTTTTCAGCAGTCTGCTTCCACTGACGATCATCAGCACTCCTGCAGCAACACCTGTTACAAGGGTTATGATCCCTACTGCAATACTGCATGCGCCCGTACGACTCATTGTTTTATATATTTTTTCATTCATGGCAATTCCTCCTTATGCAGATACCGTTCATCCCACTGATCAGCCAGAAACTATTTTGCACCATACTGGCTGTAATATGCATCAATTGCCTTCTTCAGTTCATCATCAATGATAACCTGGCCTTTGTATTCTTTATTGTAAAGATGTTCAATAACTTCAGCCATGGTAACGATTGCATTTGTTTCAAAGCCATACAGGTCATGTACTTCGTCAAGCGCGCACTTCACACCGCCTTTTCCAACCTCCATACGGTCAAGTGAAACCATCAGTCCAACAATTTCTACATTGGCTGCACCTCTTACCTTCGGCACTGTCTCTTCCATGGATTTTCCGGAAGTAGTAACGTCTTCGATCATAACTACCCGATCTCCGTCCTTCAATTTGCTTCCAAGAAAACTTCCTTTATCTGCACCATGATCTTTTTCCTCTTTACGGTCAGAGCAGTAACGAATTTCTTTGCCATACAGTTCGCTGAATGCGATCGCTGTAACAACACTGAGTGGAATTCCCTTGTATGCCGGTCCAAACAGCACATCAAAATCATCACCATATTTGTCATGAATTGCTTTTGCATAGTATTCCCCAAGTTTTTTTAACTGAGAACCGGTTACATATCCACCCGCATTCATAAAAAACGGAGATTTTCTTCCGCTCTTCAATGTAAATTCGCCAAATTTCAGCACCTGACTGTCTACCATAAATTCAATAAATTCCTGTTTATACTGTTCCATTTTATTCTGGACCTCCTGTCTACACGGCTTTTTGCCTGTCTTCTGTCTGAATCTGTTCAGATCATTCTCTGAATATCTTCTTTATAGTAACATAAAAAAGCCAACTATTCAATCCTGTTAACTTTCCCGTTTCGGATTGAAGTTGGCTTTTATTACTCCTATTGTCTCATTGCTTTCATATGTTTTCCCATTACATAATAGTAATATGGAATCAGTGGAATCAGTGCTGCGATCCAGGCCATTGGATCCGCCAGGCAAACGCCTGCAAATGTCGTTCTTCCCGCAACCAAAACTACGATCAGTGTTCTGGCAACCAGTTCAAAAACGCCTCCCAGCATTGGTACCATTCCGTATCCCATCCCCTGCAGGGCATTTCGAAATACAAAAATTGTACACAAAAACGGATATGCCCAGAATACTGTACGGAAATATATCACAGACACCTGCACAACATCTGTCTGTGACGGGCTGATAAACAGATATGTAAAATATTTTCCACCGAAATAAACCAGAGCCATCTCAACCACACTCCATACCAGAAGCATGATCCAGGAATATTTTACTCCCTGTTTTACCCGGTCCATACGTCCTGCTCCACGATTCTGTCCGACATATGTCGCGATCGTTGCCCCCATAGAAACAGCCACCATACCAATTACATTCTGGATCTTTCCTGCAGCGGAAAATCCAGCCATATAGGTAGCACCATAAATATTTACCGCACTCTGTACGATGATCGTTCCTATTGCCGTGATGGAAAACTGAAGTCCCATGGGAATTCCAAGAATCATCAGTTTACTCATACTGCCTTTTCGAAGTTCAAAGTTTTTCTTTTCAAGATGAAGAATCGGATATTTCTTTTTTATATAAACCAAACAGCAGATTGCTGAAACGCCCTGCGCGATAACAGTTGCATATGCACAGCCTTCTACTCCCATTCCTGCAAAACGAATCAGTACAATATCCAGCACAACATTGATGCCCGCTGAAATGATCAGAAAATACAACGGGGATTTCGAATCTCCCAGTGCACGCAGAAACGCAGCCAACGTATTATACGCTGCAGTAACAAGAAGACCTGCATAAATAATTCCCATATATCCGGCCACATCTCCCATCAGATCTGCCGGAGAATTCATAAGTCGCAGAATCGGCACATTAAATACCAAAAATCCTATGGTCATAGCAGCAGCAAAACCAAACATAAGATAAATGGACATTGCCACAAAATGCCTCATATCGTCATACTTCTTCGCCCCAAACATCTGTGCCACAATAATTGCAAATCCACTACTCAGTCCGTTCAGCCAACCGGTCACAAAAAACATCAGTGATCCGGTACTTCCAATTGCAGCAAGTGCATCTACTCCAATAAACTGTCCTGCCACAATAGAATCTACAATATTATAAAACTGTTGGAATATGTTTCCAAGAAACATCGGTATCATAAACTGAATGATCAGTCTGACCGGATTTCCCACAGTCATGTCATTTGTTTTCTGTTTGTTCAAAATATTTCCTTTCCCGATACAAGGCAGCAGAAAAAGTTTTTCAACCTTCGCTGCTGTCTCTTATGTATTTCTATTCTGTTTTCTGTAACTACTATTTTACAATACCGATCAGCTGATTGATATCCTCAACTTTCCGCTGTTCCATAAATTTCGCCAGCCCATCCACAATTTCTGTTGTTGCATATGGATTAAAGAAATTAGCGGTTCCAACTGACACTGCTGTTGCACCTGCCATGATAAATTCAAGTGCATCTTCTGCTGTTGCAATTCCACCCATGCCGATGATCGGGAGTTTTACAGCCTGTGCAACCTGATAAACCATACGCACTGCAACCGGTTTCACTGCCGGGCCGGACATCCCGCCCGTCTTGTTTGCCAGAGCAAATGTTTTTCTGTAAATATCAATTTTCATTCCGGTAAGTGTATTGATCAAAGAAAGAATATCTGCGCCACCAGCCTCAGCCGCTCTGGCCATCTCTGTGATATCAGTCACATTCGGACTGAGTTTCATGATGATCGGCTGTTTTGCATATTTCTTTACTTCTTTTGTGATTGCTTCCAGTGCATGAGGATTCTGTCCAAATGCAATACCGCCCTCTTTCACATTTGGGCAGGATACATTGATTTCCAGTAAGTCGACCGGCTCATCCGCCAGTTTTTCCACCACTTCACAATAATCTTCTGTACTCTTTCCACAAACATTTACAATAATTTTTGTGTCATACTGTTTCAGAAATGGAATGTCTCTTCTGCAAAAAAGATCAATTCCCGGATTCTGAAGTCCGATTGCATTCAGCATTCCGCTTGCAGTCTCTGTCACTCTCGGAGTCGGGTTTCCTGGCCATGGTACGTTTGCAACACCCTTAGTCACAACACCACCAAGTTTATTAAGATCTACAAATTCACTATATTCTGCACCGGAACCAAACGTACCGGAAGCAGTCATGACAGGATTTTTTAATTCAACTCCAGCAAGAGTTACTTTTGTATTGATCATAACTCCACCTCCGTGCTCAAGAATACCGGTCCATCTTTACAAACACGTTTGTTATGCACCAGAGAATGCGCATCAATCTCTTTTGATTTGCAGACACATCCAAGACATGCTCCGATTCCACACGCCATTCTTTCCTCCATGGAAATCCAGCATGTGATATTCTTCTCTGCTGCATACTCTTTCAGTGCACGAAGCATCGGCGTTGGACCACAGGCAAAAATAACCTCTGCCTCAAGTCCCCTTTCACAAATCGCATTTAATACATTGCCTTTTGTCCCTGCGCTTCCATCTTCTGTAGCAACATAAACATCTGCATATCTTGTAAATTCATCATTCAGGAACAATTCATCCCTATATCCAAGAACTGCTGTTTTTTCAGCTTTTAACTGTTTTGCAGTCTCAAGCATCGGTGGAATTCCGATGCCGCCACCAATCAGAAATACTTTTTTCCCTTCTGCTTCTTCCAATGGAAAACCATTTCCAAGAGGTCCCAGTGCCTCAATCTTTTCTCCTGATTTCAGTCTGGAAAATCCTTCTGTTCCGGTATTCTTCCCAGTCACACGATACACCAGTCTGATTTTGCTGTCTTCTTTATCAATCTCACAGATGCTGATCGGTCTCGGAAGAAGTTTACTCCCATCGCCTGTATATAAAGAAAGGAACTGCCCCGGACGTGCATTCTGTGCCATCTGATCAGTCTGAAGCCAGAGACTGAAAATATCTCTGCCGATTTCTTCCTGACTGATAACAGTCAAAGTCTCTTTTGTTTTTGTACTCATCTGTCTCCTCCTGCCCTCATTAGCGATTCTTAAGGGCTCCGCTGATATCTTCGATCATCACTTCCACTGCCTTACGAGAAGCATCTGCATAATTCAGTTCTCCAAATTCCGCATATGCTTCCTGTTTGTATGCTGCAATGATTCCTCTGGATGAGTTTACAATCGCACCAAGACCATCTTCATTGAAGAAATGCACCAGATCAGAGCCTTTTCCACCCTGTGCACCGTATCCAGGTACCAGAATAAATGTTTTTGGCATAAGCTTACGAAGTACTTTTCCCATTTCCGGATAAGTTGCACCAACTACAGCTCCGATATAGCTATATTCTTTACCCATATGATCTGCGCCCCACTCGGCAACTTTCTCTCCTACCCATTCATACAGTGGGCGTCCGTCTATGATACGATCCTGGAATTCGCCGCTGGAAGGATTGGATGTCTTTACAAGAATAAACAGACCTTTATTTTCTTCTTTGCAGACTTCGATAAATGGCTTCACTCCATCCGAACCCAGATATGGATTAACTGTTGCAAAATCCTCATCAAATCCTGCATATTTCTTGGATCCTACCTGAACATGTCCCAGATGTCCAACTGCATACGCTGCCGATGTGGATCCGATGTCTCCACGCTTGATATCACCAATGACTACAAGATCTTTTGATTTACAGTAATCAACGGTCTTTTTGTATGCCTGCAGTCCCGGAATGCCAAACTGCTCATACATTGCAATCTGTGGTTTTACTGCAGGAATCAGGTCATATGTTGCATCTACGATTCCTTTATTGAACTGCCAGATTGCTTCTGCTGCACCTTCCAGAGTCTCTCCAAATTCTGCAAAGGCATTTTCCTGGATATGTTTCGGTATGTAATTCAGCATCGGATCCAGACCTACAACGATCGGTGCATTAGTTTTGCGGATTTTTTCAATAAGCTTATTAATCATAACTGCTTCCTCCTGGAATTTATATTCTTCATATTTCTTCTATACATTATCACTAATATCATACACGAAACAAACGATTTAATAAAGTGTTTTTTACATATTCACCTTGACATTTTTAGAAGCGGGAGATATAATTCTACTCATAGACGAAGAGAACCTTAATATAAAATCACTAGTTTTTAGAGATTATATATTACCAACGATATAGTCTCTAAAATCTGGTGATTTTTTCGTCAGATGGACATTTAACTTTTTATTTTTATGGAGGTAACATCATGAACAAGGGAACTGTAAAATGGTTCAACGCAGAAAAAGGCTATGGCTTTATCACAGGAGAGGACGGCGCTGACGTATTCGTTCATTTTTCTGCAATCAATGGTGAAGGATTCAAATCACTGGATGAAGGACAGGCTGTAACTTATGATTTAACAGAAGGCGCTCGCGGAATGCAGGCTGCTAACGTTACAAAATTATAATTCTGATACTTCAAGGTTGTAATAACCTTTCAAACCATTCAATAAAAAACCCCGGTGAAAACCGGGGTTTTTTATTATCTCATTTTCATTTTTACTGTACATCAGACGAAAGATCCGAAACATAATTATCAATTGCAGAAGTATCCATTACTGTCTCTGTAACAACAGACTCCTGTTTTGTCTCGATCTTTGCATACGCGGAAAATCCAATCCATCCAACCATTGCCACACAGATTGCAATCCATGCAAGAATTTCCAGTTTGTCAATCAGTTTTTCTTTTCTGGATGCTTTTGAGCGGCCTGCTTTGCCTGCCTTATAGCTGTCTACTTTTTTCTGACTCATTCCAAGAATCTCCTTTATTGTATAAGCTTAAACTTTTGTTATTATATCACACTCTCACACAAAAGGGAAGGGCTTATACAGCTACAATCACACCGCCATCATTAGCGTACATACTGCTTACTCCCGCAGTATCCAAAATAACGATATGTTTTACAGGCATTCTCTCTTCCAGTGCATTCTTCAGAAGCACTGCTCTCTCCCTGCAGTTGCAGTGAGAAATTGCAAGGATTTTATTTTCACTGTCTTTTGTTTTGTCTACAATGTTCTGAGCCATTTTTACAAGAGCTTTGTTCATGCCTCTTGCCTGATCCAACTGACAGATTGCTCCTTCATCTGTAGAGCCCATGACAGGTTTGATTTTTAATGCGCTTGCCACAAGAGCTTTTACCTTACTGAGTCTTCCATTTTTGCGAAGCGTTTCCAGATTATCCAGAACAAAAAACGTGTGCTGGTCAGCAATGTATGCTTCTACTGTCTCAATTACTTTCTCAAATGAATACCCAGCTTCTTCACATTCCTGTATTTTCATCGCAATCAGGGACTGTCCGACAGATGCCGATTTCGAATTAAACACATAAATCTGCTTACCAGGATTTTCTTCCTGCAAAAGACTTTTTCCCAGAACAGCACTGTTATACGAGCCACTAAGTTCTGCTGAAAGCGTAACTGCATATACGTGATCCGCATCACAGTCAAACGCCCTCATATAGCGTTCCGGTGACGGACATGCCGATTTTGGGCATTCCGGGCAGTCAGCTACTTTTTTTAAAAAAGAAGCCTGGTCAAAATTTTCATCATCTATAATATTTTCACCACCAACGCTCAAAGTCAGTGCTACCGACTCAAAGCGAGGATCTTTTTTCCACTCATCCAATAATTCCCCACAACTATCTATGACAATTTTATAGCTCAATTATATCGTCCTCTTTTCCATAATATGTAGTATCGAATACCACATCTATATTACCATATAGCTACATATTTGAAAAGACTTTTTCGAAAAACTCTATTCTTTTTTTTGATTCTGTTTTATAATAGAAGCTACACTAAATTATGGGAGTTCAAAATGCTTGCACTTAAAATCAACGATGTCAAAAGCTTCATGAATCAGTTACTGATCGGAGATACCTTCGATTCTTTTTCTCTGGTAGAAGCATCCATTACTACTTTCAGCAACTTCACAATTGACGGAAAAATCCACAAAGATTTTTTTGACACGGATACCGTGCAAAATATGAATTTTAATGATTCAGATTACTGTCCCTGGAAAGAGCTGAAATCTTACTGTTTTTCAATCATACGCGGCAAATTACTGCCAATACAGTTTCGAATCGTTTTTCAGCTGTCTCCGGCTCAGTATTCACTATTATTTGCAGATTCTTCTTTCCAGATTTCTACTGATCAGATTCGCGGATTAAATTTAAACCTTCAATATAAAAACAACGAATTATTCTGTACGACCGGAATTTCTTCCGATACATTTCTTCTGGACAGACACCCTGAAATCACATGGGATTCTGCAGTTCCGAAATTTTTTCAAAAACATCGATTGGATTTTGACAGGCTGTAAGATTCTTTTTGGCTTCCTCAATTGCATTTTCTGCATCCAGTTCTGTCTGGATGAGATAATATGCCAGCATATCTACAAACTCACTGTTTGTAGGTCTGTAGCGAAGAGGATAACCTGCGATTCGATCCATCGTTTCTTTATTAGCTGTCCAACATACATTAATGACCGTCCGAATATCATGTTCAATATTAACTGGTGTTGATTTGAATTTTTTTGCCAGATATGGATAGATGTCCTTCGTGATCTTAATTGGATAATCCTGAAGTTCCATCGACATCATTACTGCTTCGGCAACATAATAATATCCTTTATATTTTGAGGTCATTCCCAGCTGTCGGATTAATCGATATACTTTTCTCATGTGCTCTCCCTCCGCCTTTTCCTGTTTTGTCATTATTATACGACAATTTTTTCTTATTTTTCTTTTCCATACCAAACTCGTGGTTCTTCGAAAAAAAACGACATTTTAAGAGTCACACTATTCATGTTATAACTACAAAATCATAGGTTCGCCATACAATTTCAGCATATAGAATTTATTGTTTTTTGTCAACAAAATATAAAAAAATCCCGATTTTTTTCCACATAAAAGAAAATATTCGGGATTCTTTTTATATTGTCTTTAAATTTTTGCTTTTATTTTGTAAGAAGCATCAGAATTTCATTGCTTCTCTGTACAAATTTGGTCATTTCATCTGGCGATAACTGTTTATGACTCAACATTGCAAGATCATATAACTGCTGGCAGATTACTGCTGCATGTTCAGACTCCTGATTTTCCGCAAGGTATTTTACCAGCGGATGACTCACATTCAGCACCAAAGTTTCCTGACCGCCAAACATTCCAGGATCCATTCCGTACATATTGTACATCTTCATCATATCCTGCATACGACGACTTTCCTCCGAAAGTGTCATCATTGCTGCAACAGATTCATTCTTCAGATTCTCTGCCTTAACTTCCAGTTTCTCCATATTCAAATTCTTACGGAATAATTCTGTCAGAGTTTTTGCAGTATTTTCATCTGCTGCACCTTCACCCTTCAGTTCTTCTGTCACATCTGCATCAATTCTCTTGAACTGAATTGTCTGATCTTTCTGTTCCAGGTGAGAGATAAAAGTTGTATCAATATTGTGAGAAAGAATAACTGCATTTTTTCCTGCTTCTCTGAACATATTGATGTACTGGCTCTGCTGTACCGGATCTGTCACATAGAAAATTGTGGTTTTCTCCGGTTCTTTGTTTTTAGCCTCATCTTTATTTTCAGAGTTCTCTTTTTTCTCTGTATCTTCTGCCTTCTCTGCTGCATCTTCTTTCTTATTCTGCTCTATACAGTCTTTCAATGTCAGATATTTGCCATCAATATCTTTAAAAAGAATATAGTCATGAAGTTTTTCTGCAAATTTGCTGTCCTTGATGCAGCCAAATTTAATAAATGGACTGATATCATCCCAGTATTTCTCGTATGATTCACGGTCTGTCTTGCACATTCCTGTCAGTTTATCCGCAACTTTCTTGGAGATATACTCTGAGATCTTCTGTACAAATCCGTCGTTCTGCAGTGCACTTCTGGATACATTCAGCGGCAGATCCGGACAATCGATCACGCCTTTGAGAAGCAGCAGGAATTCCGGAATAACTTCTTTAATATTATCTGCGATAAATACCTGGTTATTGTATAATTTAATCGTTCCTTCAATAGAATCATATTCTGTATTAATCTTCGGGAAATATAAAATACCTTTCAGGTTAAACGGATAATCCATGTTCAGGTGGATCCAGAACAATGGCTCTTTGTAATCCATAAATACCTTACGGTAGAATTCTTTATAATCCTCATCAGAGCACTCATTCGGATGTTTCATCCACAACGGATTCGGATCACTTAAAGATACCGGACGTTTGTTGATCTTTACACGCTCACGTGCAGGAGAAACCTCTACAACTTCCTTTTCACCCTTATCATTTTCTTTCTCTTCTGTCTTTGCATCTTCATGAATATGCTCAACAACAACATCGTCATCCCTCAGATCAGCTTCGTCGATTGTCTCATATTCCTGCTCTGCATTTGCATTAGACAGATAAATATTTACCGGCATGAAAGAACAATATTTCTCAATGACTTCACGCATACGATATTCATTACAAAACTCCAGGCTTTCATCATTCAGAAACAGCGTAATCTCTGTACCAACTGTTGTTCTGTCCCCATCCTGCATATCATATTCTGTACCACCATCGCATGTCCAGTGTACTGCTGTTGCACCTTCTTTAAAAGAAAGAGTATCAATATGCACTTCATCTGCTACCATAAATGCAGAATAGAATCCCAGACCGAAATGACCGATCATCTGGTCATCCGTTGTTTTATCTTTATACTTCTCCAGAAATTCTGTTGCACCGGAAAATGCGATCTGTGTAATATATTCCTCTACTTCATCAGCAGTCATACCAATACCATTATCGATAAATTTCAAAGTCTTTGCTTCAGAATCTACAACGACCTGCACTGCCGGTTTATAATCATCCGGGAAAGCATATTCTCCCATCACTTCAAGTTTCTTTAATTTTGTAATGGCATCGCAACCATTGGATACCAGTTCTCGAGCAAAAATATCATGGTCAGAATACAGCCATTTCTTTATGATAGGAAAAATGTTTTCACTGTTAATTGATAAATTTCCGTGCTTTTCAGCCATATTATCCACACTCCTTAGATTCTTTTTTTTCGTTTTTCTATATACTAATCCCCTTTTTTCCAAAAGTCAAGAAAAAAATTAGCACTCATTTTAAATGAGTGCTAACAAAACTTTTATCGTTTTTCATTTCTTTTTTATTTTTTGTTTTTCTTTTTGTAAAATACCACTCCGCCAATCGCACCTGCCGCAATGATCAGGATACATACAAATGGAAGGATTGGTGTATTATCACCTGTTTTTACGGAACTCTTTCTGTTCGCTGCAGGTGTAAGATTTGTTCCAGGAGCAGTCACTTTGGCTTTTGCGATGCTGAAAGATACCTGTCTGGTATCCATTGTTCCTGTTGCTTTCCAGCTGCTTCCATCATACTGCTGCTGTACAAAAGCAACTTTCAGCGTATAATCCCCACTCTGTGCCAGTCCAAAAGACGCAGTATATGGTGCGGCGTTCCAGACATTTGTATTAATGACTGTCCAGCTCTGCGGAACATAACGGGTGTCTCCTTTTTTCGGAGAATTATTATCCATTCCAGCACCAACTGCTGTAAAGGAAATCTTTGTCTGTGTAGTATAAACTCCATTTACATCAATGCCTGTAATCTTATTATTCTCTGCAGATGCAACTTTTGCACTGTATGCATTTACGCTGACTTCCACAGAAGTAGCAAGACTGATCTTATTATCATTATCCACTCCGGAAGGTAACGTCACGGTACCGGATACGGTAAATTTCTGAGCATCTGTACTGGACTGCTTATAAGAAGCTTCTTTCACATTCCATGAAACTGCTGCTTTCATACTTCCTTCTGTTGTTTCAATCACTACAGTAGATGGAAGTTTCAGCGAGGAAGCATCCTTCTTCGTTCCATTTGCAAGTCCGGTAACTGCTGCCGGCTGTTGGATCTTCGTAAGAACTGCATTTCCCTTCACAACCTGAAAATTCACTGTAACCGATTTATCCAAAGATGAAGAAATCTTAAGATTCTCTGAATAAGCGCCCACATCAAGTCCGGTCTTAGGCTGCACTGTATAAACAGCAGTTGATCCCGGTGCCAGTGTAAGCTGATTAACAGAAACCGTAAAATTTGTCAGTGCCGGCTGTTCCAGTGTTTCTGTCACATTTCCATTGTTCGTGACCATGAACTCCCGTGGTGCAATCTCACCATATCCCTGCTTTGCAGTTGTAAAATCGAGCATTGATTCAGATACATTCAGAGAAGGATCTGATGGATTTACTGTAACTGTCGCAGTGATCGGAATGCTCTTTCCATTTGTAGCATCTGTAATCGTAAATGTTTCTGTATAAGGAGTCGCATTCGCTGTAAGATTGATCTTTGGCTGAATTGTAAATATAGCCTTATCTCCGCTCTTAACAGTCTGTGCCTGCCAGGTAATATCAAAATACTGTCCCTGGGCTGCGCCTGTACTGCTGACTGCATCAGACAGAACAGCATCTGCATTTCCTTCATTTGTCAGTGTGATCGTCTGAGGCGCCGGAAGTTCTGTATATCCATCTACCAATGTTCCAAAGTCAGGACCATCTTTAGGATCGCGTGTAACATTGCTCACTGCCGGAGCAGGTATCGTAACATTCACAGGAACTATGATCTTATTATCGCTGTTATTCTTATCCGCGAACAAAATATTATCCGGATAAGGAGTATCTGTTACCAGATTTTCTGCCGGTGTAACTGTAAATGTCGCACTTTCACCAGCCGGAATCTCCTGTTCGGAAGGATCTATTGTCACTGCAGGCGCCGCACCTGTTGAAGAAGCAGCTACTTTCACTGCCTGTGCGGAATTATTTTTTACAGTGATCTGCTGGCTTTCTGTAGATTTAAATGTCAACCCGGACTCTGCAACAGTATCATCTACTGCCAGTGTAACTTCTGTTGTGGTACTTCCATTATTTCCGCCATCTGAAGTGTTCGCATCATTCGAAGGATCTGTTGTACTGTCCGCCGGAGTTTCATCACCTTTATTCTGATCATCTGCTGTCGGATCTGATGTATTTCCTGTATCTGTTTTCTGATCATCCTGTCCGTTGCCGTTCTGTGCATCATCCTTTGCTGCCTCGACTGTCATCTTTGCTTCAAACGAAACTTCTACACCTTCTTCACTGGTATATGTGATCGTATCATCATACTCTCCTGCTGCTATCCCGGCACGCGGTACGATCCACAGCTGCTGACTGCTATTCTGTTCCATTGGATCTGAAATATCCTGAACCATAAAATGTTCCGGACTGATATCTGTAAAATTCAACGTAGTATTGCCGGTATTCGTTACCGTTACATACTGTGCCTGTATACTGTCTTCCTGACCGGAAATCACAGTTCCAAAATCTACAACTTCAGAATTTCCATCTCCAATGACGATACTTGCATCTGCTGTTGGAGTTTCCGTTTTTCCCGTATCGTTGTTTTCCTGAGAGTCCGCAGTATCTGCTGCATCATTTGTCTGTCCATATGTGCCGTCTTCTGTTGCTTCCGGAATACCATCCACAGATTCAGAACCTGCACTTTCACTCTGCTGCTTCTCTTCATCTGTTGTAGCAGCGGGAATGCCTTCTATATTCTCAGTTCCTGCCTGTGTAGAATCCTCCTGATAGGTTGTGTCTGTATCCTCGGACACACCAGTCTGTGTTGTTTCTTCTGTATCAGCAGAAGCATCTGTATTCTGAGACTGTTCATTTTCTGTTTCTTGTGCAGCCTGCTGTTCAGCAGTATCTGCAGCGGCAGCCTTTTCTTCTGCTGCTTTTGCCTCCTGGCCAGCAGCAATCTGCGCATCTATTACTGTATCTGATACAACTTTCAGACTTCCGGTATAACCATTTTCTTCTTTGCCGGTGACCGTCAGGACAATTTTGGAACCAATATCATCCTGTGTTACTGTATAAGTCTTGTCTTTTCCGAGTTCTTTCAGTTCAGGCTTCTCCCCTGCTTTCTCTATTTCCTCATCCTCAACTGTTTTTCTCTCCCAGAGATAGGCAACATCATCCTCCGTCACTCCCTCTGGCTTTACTTCTTTAAATTCCGCACTCAATGTTCTGCCTTCTGCTGCAGTTCCCTGAATCTTCAATTTACCATCCAGTGCTGGAATTTCTGCTGCAAACACTGTTGCAGGAATCATCGACAATGCCAGAAGCACCGACATAATGACTGCAAGAATTCTCTCTTTCCGCATGATTCATCCTCCTTTTAGATTTGTTCTGTCCTGATTTATTTCTTATAGAATTCGACTTTAACTTTTCTTTAATTCTTTGTCGGTATCTATACCCCGTCTCCTGTAAAAAATTATAACACAGGTTTTTTATCGAATGTAATTTGTATTTTACAGAACTGTTACATTACCACATTGTTCCTCTACACAAAAATATCCCCGGTCATATTACTTATCGACCAGGGATATACGTCTTTTTTATGAATTTTCTTATCCTTCCACGATCAGATAGCCACCGGATGGAAGTGTAAAAACTTCACATGCTTCTTCCAGTTCCTCATCAGACATTCCACTGACATCTGCTCCTGCTTCATCCAGATACTTTCTGACTTCTTTGATATTTTTTACTTCAACAGCCATGCAGTCTTCCAGAAATTCCTCCGCTTCTTCCACAGTCTCAGCTACCGGTTCATCATAAAGTCTGCCTTGTTCTTTCAAAAAAACCTCAATACTCTCTTCTGTATACATTATTTCAATACCTCCTCAATGTTTCCTTTCGCCGTAATCAGCTTTTTTAGTATTGTCTCAACTCTCTCCGTTTCATATGCCGCTGCCTGTTTTACTCCATCTTTGGCATGTGCCATTGCGAAACTGTACGGAACAGATTTCAGCATGGCAATATCATTGTATTCATCGCCAAACACGATACATTCTTCCGGTCTGATTCCCAGAATCTCCTGATATTTTTCAACGCCTTTTGCCTTATTGGTATCAAAAGGAATAAAATCCACCCATGCTGTTCCGGAAGTCACAACTGTACATTTGTCCCCAAAGCGTTCATTCCAGTAATGAATCGTATCGTCCTGCAGTCCGCCTCTTTCATATACTGCCAGTTTCATACACGGTTCCGTGATTTCTTCAAAGCTATTGATTTCTTTGCAGACATTTCCAACGACATTGATCATCAGATCTCTGAAATGTTCTGTTTTCGGTCTGATATAGTAAAAATCTTTCGTGGAACAGGTAAATTCTGATCCTTCTTTGTCATAAATACTTTCTGCGATTTCACGGACCAGCTCCTGTTCAAAACTGTCCTGATAAAGAACTTTTTCATTATACACAGCAAGAGCGCCATTTTCGCTGATAAACGCCATATCATCCACTACTGGCCGGAACATTTTTTTCATATTTGCATACTGACGTCCACTTGCAGCCACAAACAGTATTCCCATTTTTTTTAACTGTCTGATCAGTGGGAAAATTTCTTCCGGAAGGCTCTGCGCCCCCTTAAAAAGTAAAGTTCCGTCCAGATCACTTGCAACAAGTTTAATCATTTTTCCATTCCTCGCATATATATAATAAATCCTGTGGTTTCTCAGCTACTTTTTCCGCACCATTACTCTCCAGTTCCTCACGGTCACGAAATCCCCAGAGTACTCCTACCGTATGCATTTTTGCAGCAGTTCCTGTTTCCATATCTGTTTTGGTGTCACCTACATACATACACTCTGATGGAGATACGCCAAATTCTGACGCCGCTTTCAAAGGACCATCCGGAGCTGGTTTTCTTCGTATTGAATCACTCTGTCCGATCACAAAGTCAAAATACCCATCAAACATCTTCTCTATTACTTTCACAGCTGCCACATGTGGTTTGTTCGAGCAGACTGCCAGCTTCATTCCACGTTTTTTCAGCTCCTTCAGCATTTCTTTAATGCCTTCATATGGTACAACTTTGTATAATGGATCTTCATCAAATTTTTTTCTGTAAATCCTGCGAACTTCTTCATAATGTGTCAGTTCCGGATCACCGGCATCTTTCAGACAGCGGCGAATGAGCATATCCGCCCCTTCCCCACTGTAATATTTAAAGTTTTCCACCGGCTGTGGTTTGAGATTCATACTCTTTAAAATCTCATTTGCCACATAAGCCATTGACTCCAGTGTATTTGCCAAAGTACCATCCAGATCAAAAATACAAGCCTTTATCATTTGTTTATCCCCTTAATTCAATCCCATGTTTCTTCATTTCATAAAAAAGTCTGCCAACCGGCAATCCCACTACGTTCGTATACTCTCCCCGGATTTCTTTCACATAAATGCCAAATCCGCCCTGAATACCATAGCTTCCGGCTTTGTCCATTGGTTCACCACTCGCAATATAAGTTCTGATTTCCTCATCGGAGACCGGGTAGAAAGAAACATCTGTACTCTCAGAAAATGAGATATTCTCCCATTTTCCATTTTTCTTTATCAAAACTGTTACCCCTGTATATACCTGATGTATATTTCCCTGAAGCATTTTAAGTGTCTTAAATGCATCGGACTCATCGACCGGTTTTCCGAGGATTTCATTATTATAAGAAACAATTGTGTCTGCTCCGATCACAACCGTCCCCTCTTCCATATCAAAATTCAGTGCAACTGCAGTTGCTTTCTGTTCCGACAACTCTCGAACGATTTCTTCTGGTTTATCCGAAGTAATCTTTTCCTCTCCGTCAGCTGCGCATACCTGAAAAATAACACCGGCTGCCGCCAGAAGCTCTCTGCGTCTTGGTGAAGCAGAAGCAAGTATGATTTTTCTCATATAATATCCCTTTTCTACTGTTTTCTGTTTGTGTAAATCAAAGCATTTACTTCTGTAACAGTATACCCTGTCACCTAACATCGTGCAACCGTGAAAATGTAAAAAAAGTCGGCACCAATTCCCATATCTGCAAGGAATATATGCCAACTTTCATTTTTGCAAAAAAATAAAGCTGCTGACGGGAATCGAACCCGTGACCTCCGCCTTACCAAGGCGACGCTCTACCGACTGAGCCACAGCAGCATTTCCATAAGCGGACATTTCTGTCGCTCACAGTTGATAATATTAACAGAAAAAGCATACCCTGTCAACAGGCAATTTGTTTTTTTTGCCTTTGTGTTTTTTTACATTTATTTCTCGATATTTTTCTCTTGAAATCTTTTAAATCCGGCGTTTTTATGATATGATTAACCTTTAAAGAAACATTCAGGAGGGAAAGAGATGGAAAACGAAACCGTTTCTAAAAATTTTATTGAAAACATCATTGATAAAGACCTTGCAGAGGGTGTTTATGATACCGTACACACCCGCTTCCCACCGGAGCCTAATGGATACCTCCATATCGGACATGCCAAATCCATTCTTTTGAATTACGGACTTGCCCAGGAATACAACGGCAAGTTTAATATGCGTTTTGATGATACAAACCCTACAAAAGAAAAAAGTGAATTTGTAGAATCTATTAAAGCTGATATCAAATGGCTTGGTGCTGACTGGGAGGACAGACTTTTCTTTGCTTCTGATTACTTTGGACAGATGTATGAAGCAGCCATCAAACTGATCAAAAAAGGAAAAGCTTATGTCTGTGACCTGACTGCCGATGAGATCCGCCAGTACCGTGGAACTCTGACAGAACCTGGAAAAGAGAGCCCGTACCGTAACCGTTCTGTTGAAGAAAATCTCCAGCTTTTTGAAGAAATGAAAGAAGGCAAATATGCCGATGGAGAAAAAGTTCTTCGTGCCAAGATCGATATGGCATCTCCTAACATGAACATGCGTGATCCGGTCATCTACCGTGTTGCTCATATGACCCACCACAGAACCGGCGACACCTGGTGCATTTATCCAATGTATGACTTTGCTCATCCGATCGAGGATGCTATCGAGGGAATCTCACACTCCATCTGTACACTGGAATTCGAAGACCATCGTCCGCTTTATGACTGGGTCGTTCGTGAGCTGGAATACCCACATCCGCCGAAACAGATTGAATTTGCGAAACTGTATCTGACCAACGTCGTAACAGGTAAACGTTATATTAAGAAACTGGTTGAAGACGGAATCGTAGACGGATGGGATGATCCACGTCTTGTTTCCATCGCAGCTCTTCGCAGAAGAGGCTTTACACCGGAATCCATCAAAATGTTCGTAGATCTCTGCGGTGTCTCCAAAGCAAACAGCTCCGTAGACTATGCAATGCTTGAGTACTGTATCCGTGAAGACCTGAAATTAAAACGCCCTCGTATGATGGCAGTTATGGATCCAATCAAGCTCGTGATCGACAACTATCCGGAAGGACAGGTTGAATATCTCGATGCTCCGAATAACATGGAAAACGAAGCACTTGGAACCCGTAAGATTCCATTCAGCGGTGAATTATATATTGAACGCGATGACTTCATGATCGATCCACCACGTAAATATAAGAGACTTTTCGTTGGTACAGAAGTACGTCTGATGAATGCTTATTTTGTAACCTGTACAGGATATGAAGCAGATGATGACGGTACAGTACGAGTTGTACATTGTACTTATGATCCGGCAACAAAAGGCGGAAACGCTCCGGACGGACGTAAAGTAAAAGGAACGATTCACTGGGTAGAAGCTACAAATGCCAAAGAAGCAACTGTACGTCTTTACGAAAACATTGTAGACGAAGAAAAAGGTGTATACAACAAAGAAGATGGTTCTCTGAACGTAAATCCAAACTCTCTTACAACTGTCACTGCTTATGTTGAGCCGGCTCTTATGGAAGCAAAAGTCTATGACAGTTTCCAGTTTGTAAGAAACGGATTCTACTGTGCAGATATTCATGATTCTAAAGAAGGTGCTCCGGTATTTAACCGTATCGTATCTCTGAAGAGTTCTTTCAGACTTCCTAAATAAACACAACTATTTCAAGAGAGGCAGACCATAAAGGTCTGTCTCTCTTTTTAACATAAAAAACTGCCGTCCTACAAATGCAGTGCATTCATAAAACAGCAGTTCTACTTATCCATGAAGGATTATTTATTCCTCTTCTGTATCTTCGTCTTCTTTTTCTTCTTGGATCACTTCTTCAACAGCCTCTTCTGCATCTGCTGTTTCAGCAGTTTCTTCTACTGCTTTCTCTACAGCTTCTTCTGCTTCATCCCAGGATGCAAAATCTTCGCTTGTTTCTTTCTTTTCTTCTTTCTCAGCAGTTTCTTCTTCGCCTGCCTCATCTTCGAAATCATCATCGAAGTCATCAAAATCATCTAACGGATCTTTCTTCAGTACAAGTGCTGCGATAGCTCCTGCCGCAGCGGCAGCTACCGCTCCAACTGCTACATATCCCCAATATTTATTGATCTTTGCCATATTATGCTTCTCCTTTCATACTTTCATATCCAAGAGAACTCTCTTTGATATTCCAATGTGATATTGTTATAATATTACTACTTTTATCCAAAAAAGGAAAGGGAAAAGTGTTTCTGTGCATAACAGAACATCACTTTTGTACAGGTGCAGAAAAATTGCGTATTTTTCCACGGATACGCTGCAGCGCATTATCAATTGATTTCGGTGTTTTTCCCATAATCTCTGCAATCTTCACATACCCGTATCCCCGGAGATAATAATCCAGGACTTTATTCTCCATCGGACTTAAAACTTTCGTGATCTCGCGTTCCAGAGTTCTTGTACTTTCCTGATCAATAATAAGTGCTTCCGGATCTTCTGACCAGGATCCCTCGAGATGATCAGACTCATTCTCATCACTCAATGAAACATACGAATTCAGCGGCTGATGCTTTTGTCTGTTGGAATTTTGAACTGCACTGTAAAGCTGCCGGTCAATACACAGACTCGCAAACGTACGAAAAGAAGTTTCTTTATCTGCCTGATAATTCTGAATTGCCTTAAAAAGACCGATCATGCCCTCCTGAATCAGGTCATCTGTCTCTCCCCCGATCAGGAACATGGCTCTTGCCTTTTTGCGGACAAATTCTTTATATTTTTCCATCAGGTAATCCGAGATTTCTGTCTCTCCTTCTCGCAGCCTGACAATCAGTTCCTCATCACTGTACTGGTCATAACGGCCCATATAAGTTTCCCCTTTATTTACCTGCTTTTGCCAGTCGCTGTCTTACAATCTCATATGCAAGGACCCCTGCTGCCACAGAAGCATTCAGAGAATCTATATCACCTTTCATTGGTATGGATGCAGTAAAATCACATGCTTCTCTTACCAGACGGCTGACACCTTCTCCTTCATTTCCGATCACAAGTCCCATTGGTCCTGTCAGATCAAGGTCATACATAGTCTCACCACCCATATCCGCACAAACAAACCAGATGCCTTTTTCTTTAAGTTCTTCAATTGTTCTTACAATATTTGTCACCTTGGCAACTGGTGTATAATTGATCGCACCGGCGGAAGTCTTTGCTACTGTAGAAGTCAGTCCCACTGCACGTCTTTTTGGAATGATCACTCCATGCGCTCCTGCAAGATTTGCGGTACGGATAATTGCTCCAAGATTATGCGGATCTTCCACATTATCCAGGATAATAAGGAACGGTGCCTCACCTTTTTCCTCTGCTCTTGCAAGAATTTCATCCACGGTACTATAATCATAAGCAGCAACCTGCGCAATCACGCCCTGATGTGCATGCGTCTCACTGAGCTGATCAAGTCTCTCTTTGCTTACATAGTTAATAATGGTGTCTGTCTTTCGTGCCTCTCTCGCGATCGTTCTTACCGGACCATCCTGACAGCCATCCAGAATAAAAAGCTTGTCTACGCATTTGCCAGAACGGAAAGCTTCCAGCACCGCATTACGTCCTTCTATCTGTTCACTCATAATATGTCCTCTCCGATTCCCATACGGACCAAAGTGAGCATCCGTGTGTAATCCTCTTTCAAATATAAATATCCCATCAGAGCCTCAAATCCTGTTGCTCTGCGATAATCTGCCATCGTCGCATGTTTCGCCATTGTCGGAGAATGTGCATTACGCCCTCTCCGATAAACACTCAGTTCTTCCGGTGTCAGTTCCTCTTCAATGACTTCCATGATCGCAGACTGTGCTCCAGCCTTTACGAGACTGCTCGCTTTTTTGTGAAGACGGTTTACCGGACAATTTCCCTTCTTAACAAGTATTGTCCGAATAATAAGTTCATAAACTCCATCTCCGATATATGCCAGTGTCAGCGGAGAATAACTCCGCAGATCCTGGTCTTCCAAATGAAACAGTTCCTTCAGCTGTATCAGATTCGTTTCCATTTTACGCCCTCGCGAGTGTCTTTCAGCTCAATCCCCTTATCCAGGAGCAGACCTCTGATCTCGTCAGCTCTTGCAAAATCTTTAGCCTTTCTGGCCGCCTGACGCTCTGCGATCAGGTTTTCGATCTCTTCATCAAGGATTTCTTCTTTCTTCTCAAGAGTCAGTCCGAGAACATCACAGAGTTTTGTCATAACTTCAAGTGTATGTCCTGTAAATTCTTTTGAGCTGCCTTCCTGTACATTGGTATTTGCAAATTTAACAAGCTCAAATACTGCTGCAAGTGCATCTGCTGTATTGAAATCATCATCCATGGATTCTTCAAATTTTGTTACAAATGCAGCCTCTTCCTGCATCAGTTTCTTCTCGTCCTCTGTTGCTTCCTGTACGGTTGCTGCTGCCTGACGGTCACGAAGTCTTGCTGCTGCTTCTGTAATTCTCTCAAGCGCATTTTTTGATGATTCCATCAGATCTGCACTGAAATTCAGCGGACTTCTGTAATGTGCATTCAGCATGAAGAAACGAAGCACCTGCAGATCATACTGCTCTCCGATCTCGCGAACTGTACGGAAGTTTCCGAGAGATTTTGACATCTTACGGTTATCGATATTCAGGAATGCATTGTGCATCCAGTATTTTGCAAATGGAACTCCATTGCAACATTCACTCTGTGCAATCTCATTCTCATGATGAGGGAATACAAGATCCTCACCACCGGCATGAATATCGATCTCCTCGCCCAGGTATTTCTTGGACATAACGGAGCATTCAATATGCCATCCCGGTCTTCCGTCGCACCATGGAGATTTCCAGAACGGTTCCCCTTCTTTCTTTGGTTTCCAGAGTACGAAGTCAAGCGGATCTTCTTTCTGATCTTCACCGGATACCTGCAGGGAACGGAATCCTGACTGCAGATCATCCAGATTTTTATGTGAAAGTTTACCGTATTCTTTAAATTTCTTTACACGGAAGTATACAGTACCATCGGCTACCGGATATGCATATCCTTTGTCGATCAGTGTCTGGATCATATCGATCATTCCGTCAATCTCCTGCGTCGCAAGCGGATGTGTGGTGGCCGGTTTTACATTCATTCCAGCCATATCCTTCTTGCATTCGGCAATATAACGCTGTGAGATTTCCTCTGCGCTCACACCTTCTTCAATTGCTTTTTTGATGATTTTGTCATCTACATCTGTAAAGTTGGATACATAATTCACCTCATATCCTTTATATTCCAGATAACGTCGTACCGTATCAAAAATAATCATCGGTCTTGCATTTCCGATATGGATCAGATTGTACACTGTTGGTCCGCACACATACATACGTACCTTTCCCTCTTCCAGAGGTACAAATTCTTCTTTTCTTCGTGACATTGTATTAAAAAGTTTCATGTCTCTTTCCTCCGATATATTACTTCTTAACAGAATCCCAGAAAACTGTTCCCTGCAGATCAGTCCTGTTTCTCGATAAGAAGGCAGATTGCCTGAGAAGCAATCCCTTCTCCTCTTCCGGTAAATCCGAGTCCTTCTTCTGTCGTTGCCTTTATATTGATCTTTGATTCCGGAATTCCAAGTGCATCTGCCATATTTTTGCGCATCTGCGGAATATGTGGTGCCATTTTCGGCTTCTGTGCAATCACTGTTGCATCAATGTTTCCTACTGCATATTCCTGCTTCCTAAGCAGTTCCGCCACATGAACCAGCAGTTTAATACTGGAAATCCCCTTATAAGCCGGATCTGTATCTGGAAAATGTTTGCCGATGTCTCCAAGTGCAGCGGCTCCAAGCAATGCATCCATGACTGCATGGATCAATACATCTGCATCAGAATGTCCAAGGAGTCCCTTTTCCCACGGAATATCTACTCCACCCAGGATCAGTTTCCGTCCTTCCGTCAGTTTATGAACGTCATAACCCATTCCAACTCTCATAATCATTCTCCTTCTGCCTGACCGGCAACACCAGACCGTAGCAATACATACATCAGTTTCTCACAGGTATCCGGATCTCCTTCTTTGATCTGTGTCTCTGATATCTTTCTTTCGGTCAGATATGTATCACTGCTGTTCACTCTTATTGCTCCGGAAAGGTTCAGTTCTGTCGGCGCGTTTGCAAAAATATCCGTATCTGCATATACGGCAATTGGTGCTTCCGCGGCTATCATTTTTTTCTGACCATTCCAGACCATCTCTGCTTCTGTAGATACAAAGCCTTCAGCACTTGCTGCTGTGGGGACGGAAATAAAAGGAATTTTATATTGAAAAGCCACATACCTGCTGATATCGTGCACAGTACCCGAACCAACAGCCAGAATCAGATCAATATCCTCATCCATATAGTTCTCAACAATTTCGATTGCATGCTGATCTGCCTGAAGATCATCCGCATCCAGAACCAGAACCTGACATCGGTCAAAAATATCTTCCATAAGTTTCTCCGTTGCCTTACACGTATTTGTGTCACAGATCAGAAGCGGAGATATATATTCTTTAAGAAATCCCTCTGACATAGCTTCTTCAAGCGCATTTACAGCTCCTGGTTCAATCAGTATTTCCTTTATTTCATGGTGCATTTTCCCGTCCCCGCAAGGTCGGGCAAAGTCATCTGCATCGACTCGCATTTATTTCTCTCCTCCTGTATTTACTGTCATCTGCCATCATTCAGCACTGTCATGTCAGCAGACAAAAAACCTATTTTATTACATTCCGTTATTATACATGATTTTCCGGAAAAAATCAACGAAAGCCATCGTACACAGCAACTACAGATTCAGATAATTATAGACAACTCTGGATATGTTTCGAATGTTGGCGATTGCATTGGACGCATTCTCCGACATCACACACAGAATATATGTTGTTTTTGTTCCATATACAATTGCGATATCATGCTGGTCTTCATCCGTCTCACCAGTCTTATTAGCAGTTGGAACGTCTACACCAAGTCCTTCCGGAATCTTAGATGTATTCTGCTGATTTTTCAGGAGATCCAACATCTCTTCTGATGCCTCTTTGCTCACACATTCTCCTCTGTAGATCCGTTCAAGAAGTTTTCCACAATCTGTAACTGTTGTCTGATTATGCCCACCAAGTGTAATGCGTTTCGATGCTGACGGATGCAGTGTGCTCTGATAACTGGTCTTCGTATATCCCTCTTTTTTCAGATATTTATTTACCTGTTTTGCCCCATCTATAAAATCATATGTATCTGACTGCAATCTTCCCAGTTCATTACAGGATTCATTATCGCTGACCGTGATCATGTTCCACAGAAGTGTATTCACTTTGTCCTGTACTTTTGTATTATCCACTGTTGTTTTCATCTGTGCAGCTTCATTTTTCAGAACATCATCCATATCCTGATATGTTTTTGCCATAACAAATGCTTTGATCAGACTTGCCGAGTATAATGGTTTATCATTCAGTGCAAAATCTTCATTACTCTCAAGATCTTTTACATAAACGCTCCATTCCCCGTCATATCCGGAAATCATGGCTTCCAGCTGTGGTTTCAACGTATCGATACCAAGATCTTCCATACCGGTCACTTTGCCAGTCTCATCTACCGGAAATCCATCTTCTGTCATGCCGGCTTCCTGCACCAGCACTCCATTTGTTCCTCCAAAATAATAAAGCCCTGAAAACTTCTGTCCGTTCGAAGTCATTTCCAATTCATGTGTTCCCGGTTCCGTGACCATTTTGCCATTTTCGTCAAAATAATAATAACCGTCATAGGTTGTTTTATCGACCGTATAATTACTGATATAGCGCACCTGCGGTGCTGCCGTCAGTTTACCCAGATTATTGACCATATAGTATCCGTCAAATTCCACTGGCTCTTCTGCATTATCTGGATTTTCTGAGCAGCTGAGTTTTGTGAGCTTCACCATATGTGAACTGCCAGCCTGAAAGCAGCCACTTTCATCATGATAATAAAAGCCATCCAAAACGGTTCCATCTATTTTGACATGATCAAAATAATGAACTGCTGCTGTATCGTCCTTACTTCCATCATCTTTCAGACAGTAAAATCCATCACTTTTCATCAGATACTTTTCTGAACCATCCTTGATCGGACGAATCTGTGCTTCATCCGTTACAGAAAGCATGCTGCTTGCCGATACTGGCAGTATCCCGGACATTCCCAATGTCATTACAGTCAGTCCAGCTGTCAAAAATTTCCATCTTCTCAAACTGTTTCCAGTTTTCATGTATTTCTCCTTTTTTGTATATTCTTTCTGATGCTTTGTTCACAGTATTTTCAATCTCTTCTGCATCTTCTTTTCAATAGTAATTGAACATAGTATACCTGATATTTTCTTTCTGTCAAGCAGACATATTTTGTCAGATTCCCGGCATCTTCTTTCTACCAGTTTATTTCTTTTCTTCCCTTTTCCAGAAAGCTCCAAGCTGCTGTTCTACATTTTCCAGAATGCAGACAGCCGCATCATTCCATTCTCGGGGAAACAGCATCCTGTAGTCCCGACCTGTAAATCTTTCATCCATCAGAAGAATCGTCCCCCTGTCTTTTCTGGTCCGTATGACTCTGCCTGCTGCCTGTAATACTTTGTTCATTCCGGGATAACGATACGCATAATCAAACCCCTGCTCTCCTTTTGCATCATAATATTCTTTCAGGATTTCGCGCTCACAACTCACCTGTGGCAGACCAGTTCCAATGACAGCCGCTCCGATCAGACGATTTCCGATCAGGTCGATTCCTTCTGAAAAAATTCCTCCCATCACACAGAAACCGACAAGCGTATCTGCACTTTCTTCTGTAAATTCTTCAAGAAATTCCTCTCTTTCTCTTTCCGTCATTGAAGCATGCTGACAGATACATCTCACCCATCCCGAGGAAAATTCCTCCTGATAAACCTGCCATACATCATCCATCAGCTTATAAGATGGAAAAAACGCCATATAATTTCCTTTTTTCTGCCAGCTCATTCTTGCAATATATTCCGCGATCTTTCGGTATTCTTCATATCCTCTTCTGGTATACCGACTGCTCACATCCCTGCAGATCAAAAGGCATCTGTTTTTCTGTTCAAACGGAGATTCCACATACATCCCAAAATTTTCTTTCCTTGTGCTCAACATCCTGCTGTAATATTTGAGCGGCAGTAAAGTCGCAGAAAAAAATACCGTGCTGATTCCTTTATCCAGACATTTCTGCAGATTTCCCGCAGGATTGACGCAAAACAGCTTCATATAAAATCCGCCATCTTCTCCGACTGCCGTATAGACTACATAATTTTCATCCACCAGTTCTGATATATTCAAAAAATCCCGCACTGTGAAATAAAAATCAAGAATCCCATCCGTCACTTCCTGTGTCGGCGGTTCTTCCAAAAGCTGATCCATCTCTCCCTGTACAGACAGAAGACTGATCGGAAGTACCCCCGCATTTTCCTGTACCTTCCAGGAATCACATCCATTCTGCAATTCTTTAAGCTGACTGACCACTTTTCCAAGCTTCTTCCACAGTTTCTGACTGTAGGGTTTTATAAATTTTCGTATTTGTATTGTATCTTCAAGGCAGATTGATGCACTGTACATCTCCCGTCCTCTTTCTACAAGATTATGAGCCTCGTCTATCAGAAACAGGTATTTACCAGATATATTTTCTCCGAAAAATCTTTTCAGATATACATTCGGATCAAATACATAATTATAATCACAGATAACTGCATCCATCCAGACAGACAGTTCCAAACTCATTTCAAACGGACATACCTGCCATTTTTCTGCCTGTCGAAGAATCGTTTCCCTGTCAAACGACTGCTCGTTTGTCCACAATTCATATACTGCATCGTTGATTCTGTCATAATGCCCCTTCGCATAGGGACATGTCTCTGGATTGCATTCTGGTTTTTCGCAGAAGCAAAGCTTCTCTTTCGCTGTGATCGTAACTGTCTTAAAAAGTAACCCGTTCTTTCTCAGAATTTCAAATGCATCCTGTGCAACAGTCCTTGTAATCGTCCTGGCTGTCAAATAAAAAAGTGTTTCCGCTTTTCCCTCTCCAATTGAACGGACCGCCGGAAAAACAGCGGACATCGTTTTACCAACACCAGTCGGCGCCTGAATAAAAATCTGTTCTTTTCTGGAAATTGCATGGTAAATCCCCGCAACCATCTCTTTCTGTCCTTTTCGATAAGTAAATGGAAATTCCAGTTTTTCCATCGACCGATTTCGTTCCTCTCGCCATTTCATCTGATAAGAAAGCCATTTGTGATAAGAATCCAACAGTCTCTGGTACCAGCTCTCCAGTTCTTCCCTGGTCATCGTTTCCCTGAAACGCTTGATCATCTCCGTATCCAAATGTGCATACGTCATCTGAACATCAATCTCTTCCAATCCATGATCATCCAGATAGATCCAGGCATAGCAGAGCGCCTGTGCACGATGTACCAGAACCGGTTCCGCAAGCAGTTCCAGATTCTTATACACGCCTTTGATCTCATCAATGCAGATTTTCTCATTCTGCGTAAAAATTCCGTCTGCACGTCCTTCCACCCGCAGGATCAAATCCTCATATTCTGTGTCTTTTTTCAGTGAAACTTCGGCCTGATAGTGGCTTCCCATCTGCTTCTGGATTTTTCGGTGCAGGCGGCTTCCTTTCAGCATTGCTTCTTTATCGCCTGCTGTGCCGCCACTTTCCAGATCACCATTTCTTAATATAAACTCTACCAGGTTACGAACCGAAATACGGATTACCGGTTTTTCCATCATTCTCCTGCCTTCTATAAAAATGCTGCCATTCATAAAGCCAGCTCAGTATCTTATTACACAAAAAGGCGCATACCCGTTCCCGGAATACGCGCCCCTGTTTACTGTTCACCTATTATGCTACAGCAAATTTTGCCATTACTTCATTAAATCTCTGACTCTCACCATAGCATCTTACTGTAAGTTCTCTGGTAAGATCCATGCTCAGAATACCTAAAAGGGATTTGGCATCAATAATAATTCTGTTATAGGAAATGTCGATATCAAAATCGCATTTGGTGGCTTCATTTACAAATTCCTTTACATCTTCCGTCGCATTTAATCTAATATGTCTTTCAACCATATGCTTATCCTCCTGTATCAGACTTTAGGCGTATTTTGTCACTACGAGGAGAATTTGTCAACAGACTTAAAATTTTATTCATATTTTTCAATAAATTTCATAATTTTGAATTTCTATAGCACAAATTTTTGTGATTTTTTCTAGTGGAATTCTATCATATTTGAACAAAATTTGAAAGAGAAAAAGATCCGGTTCGGCGCCGGATCTTTCTTTTTATTCCGATTTTTCTTATTTACATCTGTGTCAGAACAAAAATATCATAAATTGCTTTTACAGCTGTTTCGAAATCTCTGTTTTCCACACCAATGATAATATTCAGCTCACTGGATCCCTGATCGATCATTTTAACATTAACATGGGCATGTGCCAGTGCAGAAAATACACGTCCTGCAGTACCTCTCTGAGATTTCATTCCACGTCCTACCACCGCGATCAGTGCAAGATCGGACTCCATTTCCACAAAATCCGGCTGTACTGCACGATGAATACCTGCGATTACCTGCTGTTCTTTTTCTTCAAACTCATCCTGATGAACATAAATCGTCATCGTATCGATTCCGGATGGAACATGTTCAAAGCTGATTCCCTGGTCTTCAAATACCTGAAGAACTTTTCTTCCAAAACCAACTTCACTGTTCATCATGGACTTTTCAATATTGATCGAACAGAAACCTTTTTTGCCTGCAATACCGGTAATCACATATTTCGGCTTGCGGCAGGTACTCTCTACAATAAACGTTCCCTTGTCTTCCGGACGGTTTGTGTTACGGATATTGATCGGAATACCTTCTTTACGAACCGGGAAGATTGCATCTTCATGAAGAACAGTTGCTCCCATATAAGAAAGCTCTCGAAGCTCCCGATATGTGATAGTCTCGATCACTGCCGGATTCTCAACGATTCTCGGATCTGTTACCAGGAATCCGGAAACATCTGTCCAGTTTTCATAAATATCTGCATGAATTGCTTTTGCCACCAGAGAACCTGTAACATCAGAACCGCCTCTTGAAAACGTCTTAACAGTTCCATCTTCCATTCCACCATAAAATCCTGGAATAACAGCTCTTTCGCATTTCTGAAGTCGTTTGGCAAGAAGTTTGTCAGTCTTATCGGCATCGAAATTTCCGTTTTTGTCAAATCGAATAACTGTCGCAGAATCAATAAACTCATATCCAAGGTATGCAGCCATTACTTTACCATTGAGAAATTCTCCACGGGATGCAGCATACTCCTTTCCTGCATGTGCCTTAAAATCTGCTTCAATCTGCCTGAATTCCTCTTCAAGAGAAAGATCCAGATTCAGTCCTTTAATGATTTCATAAAAGCGGCTTTTGATTTCTGTAAGAATATCGCTGAAATCTTCACCTGCTTCTGCTTTATCATAACATGCATATAAAAGATCTGTTACCTTTGTATCTGCGGAAAATCTTTTACCCGGTGCGGACGGTACCACATAACGTCTGCTCTCCTCGCTTCTGATAATGTCTCCAACCTTCTGAAACTGTTCCGCATTGGCCAGAGAGCTTCCTCCAAATTTTACAACCTTTTTCATAATAATACTTCTCACCCTTCTGTTTTCCTACCGCTGTCACATTCCCTCACAGCAGTTTTTTCTTTTCAGTCAGAAAATCTGTCTTTTATTGTATTGAAAAACACAGGGATTTGCAAGTATTTCTTTATAAAAAACTAATTTT
>NZ_JAJCKS010000028.1:0-43895 GCF_020558815.1 Blautia sp. 210820-DFI.6.14 | reverse complement strand
CATCCTTTATGCTTTTCTCTTTTTTTCATTCTATCACAAGCTCACCATTAATCATTATTTTTTTGATATTTTTTCTTTTCCCCCACTGTAAAACAGTCTCTGAGCGTTTCGTTATATAGAGGGGTACACATACAGAGCAAGATCCACCCATGTTTAACAGTATTGCCATTTGGCATCCTGTTCTCCTATGGGATTTATCTTGATGGGGATCTCCCCATACCCTCTCAATAACAGACGTTTCACTTGTCTGTTGGTTCCACCTAAAGGTGTTCACAGCACTATTTCTAATATCGGAAGGGACAGCCGATATTGAAATACGTGGACTCCCAGTGGGAGGAATAATCGTAGCAAAAGGAGGAATATGAGAACAGAAAACAAAGATAAAGAACTGAATCACAGACATTTTATAGGATTACGTCTTACTGATGTCGAACTGGATTTATTAGACCAAGGCGCTGCTTGTTTATCTGTTAGCCGATCAGAATATCTGAGGAAACTTCTATTGGAAAAGCAAATCCATCATCAGATTGAAGTTGTTGCAGACATGAATGATCTCAGAAAACTGGTCAGTGAATATGGAAAAATCGGATCGAATCTCAATCAGATCGCCAAGCATTTTAATAGCGGTGGCAGTCAGTCACGTGCTATAGAAAATGAAATCCATCAGTGCATCACCGACTTATTCCTATTGAGAAAAGAGGTACTAAAACTAGCAGGTGGTATGAATGGCAATCGTAAAACACATTAAAAGCAGAAATGCAAATTACTCGGCGGCTATCAATTATCTTCTGTTTGAACATGATGAAAAAACCGGAAAAAAGATTGTAGATGAATCCGGGCGAGGCATCCTGCGAAAAGAGTTTTACATGGATGGACTGAACTGTGATCCGATGTCTTTTGACAAGGAATGTGAACTGACAAATACTCATTTTCACAAAAATAAGAAACGTGAAGATATCAAAAGTCACCACTACATTATCAGCTACGATCCAGCTGATGTTACAGAAAACGGACTTACCGGAGAGAGAGCACAGGCAATCAGTTTGGAACTTGCGAAGCAGATGTTTCCCGGATATCAGGCTCTGGTGGTTACTCATACCGATGGACACAATGAATCTGGAAATATTCATACCCACATCGTCATAAACAGTGTGAGGATGACTGCAGTGAAAAGGCAGCCTTATATGGATAAACCACATGAGGAAGCTGCCGGTTACAAGCATCGTTCCACTGATAAATTCATGAACGCTTTTAAGAAAACTGTCATGGATCGGTGCCAACAGGAAGGACTTCACCAGATAGATCTTCTTGCTCCGGCTGAGAGAAAAATTACTCAGAAAGAATATATGTCACAGAAACACGGCCAGCAAAAACTGGATGAGATCAATCAGAAAATTATTGAAGATGGTCTCAAACCAACATCCACCGTGTTCCTTACACAGAAAGAATATTTACGAAATGCGATTGATGAATGTGCTGCCACATCCAATAGTTTTGATGAATTCCAATCCAAACTTCTGGAACAATTTCAGATTTCTGTGATTGAGCATCGTGGCAGATACAGCTATCTTCATCCTGATCGACAGAAGCGGATCACTGAACGTGCACTTGGAACACGATATGGAAAAGAACACCTGGAACAGATCTTCTTACGCAAAGATCCATTGGCCATTCTCTACGTCAGATCTCACCTGCGCCTGGTTGTAAATCTCCAGACAAATGTGAAAGCAATGCAGAGCCCGGCTTATGCTCATCGGGTAAAACTTTCTAACCTGCAACAAATGGCAAATACCATTATCTATGTGCAGGAACATGGATTTGATACGCAGTCAGATTTGAAAAATACACTGCTTGCATCAAAGCAGGAACTAAAAGAAATGCAGACACAGGTTGCTCAGCATCGATCCAATCTAAGGATCCTCAACGAGCAGATTCGTTATACCGGACAGTACTATGCAAACAAGGAATTTTATTCCGAGTTTTCAAAAGCAAAGTACAAAGGAAAGTACCGAAAAGAACATGCGAAGGAAATTCAGAAATATGAAGAAGCCAGAGATTGGCTGAAATCCTTTTATCAGGATGGAAAGATGACAAGCCTAAAAACTCTGACTTTACAAAAAGAAAAACTGCAACAGCAGATAGCTTCCGAAGAAGAAGCAATAAGCAGATTGAAAGAAAAATTAAAAGATCTGGATACTGCCGATCAGAATGTTGATGCCATTCTTCAGATGCAGATTCCGGAACCAGTGAGATCAAAAACAAAAGATCTCGAACGATAACTATTACAAAACAAAGGAGAAACTATCATATGACACAAGAAGAATTTAATGTTGTATTTGAACTTCAGATGAGAAAGTGTGCCGATATTCTGGCACATAAAAAGAAAGAATATACCGGTGATAATATTGACCGCCTCAGTGCATTCAAGATTGCTGCCGCTTTACAAAACTGTGATCCAAAAGCAGCACTGGCCGGTATGATGTCGAAACATGTCGTATCCCTTTACGATATGTGTTATTCCACTCTGTTACATTTTGATATGGAACAGTGGGATGAAAAAATCACAGACTGCATCAATTATCTAATCCTTTTAAAAGCTCTGGTAAAGGAGGAACAGGCCTATGGATCACATTGAAACAGCTATCTTAAACTGCTATGGAATCCGGGAAGCAGAACAAAATATGGTCTTTGCAGCCAGGCTCACACAACACGGTCATACGATCCAGAACATGGCAGATCTGATGGATCTTTACCATCAATCCTACAGTCAGAAGACCGTAGAAAATATTGCAGGACTTCCCCATCCGACAGTACAGAAATTCATGGTCATTACCGTGGCTGTTGTCGGTGCAAGCAGACGCTTTCTGACACAGATCACAAGGCATCAGAACGAAGTAAAGTACATGAGTGCATCTCTGCAGTACAGCAATTATTCCGGTCATGCTGCATTTGCTATTCCATATGGAATCATGAAAGCAGATAAAGAAATCCAGGATATTTACAAGAAAAGCTGTCAGTCAGATCTGGATCACTATGCAGAACTCTGTGCCTTAGGCATTGATCATGATTCAGCCGGATATGCTACACCTCAGGGACTTCGAAACGTATTGATCATCAGCGCGACACCTTACCAGTGGAAACATATGATCGGCCAGAGAACCTGCAGAAGGAATACTGATGAAACCAGGATTGTGATGCTCTATATCTGGCAAAGATTGTACAAATTAAGCCCGATCCTTTTTGCACCGGATCTGACCGGTCCATTCTGTCAGAGAGGAAGCTGCATGGAAAAACAGATGTCCTGCCAGAATCCTATTTCGAAACTTTGGATGCCGTCAGATATTTTAAAAACTGATTATCCATTGCTCATCAGGAAGGAGGTGAGCAGCCATAAAGATTAAACTGATTGACTTTGGTCTGAAAGCAGATCATCATCCCTTCCGGCCACATGAAAATGATGCCGGTGCTGATGTATTCATGCCTTATGATTGCGTATTAAAACCAGGTGAGGTTGCAAGAATTCCACTTGGATTCGGTCTCATCATACCGGATGGATTTGCCGGATATGTCTTTCCACGAAGCAGCATGGCAGCAAAAGGACTGGTATGCGAACTTCCACCGATCGACTCCGGTTACCGTGGTGAGATCCATGCCATTATCAGCAACGTAAGCACATTTTCTCAGACCATTCATAAAGACACACGCGTCGGTCAGCTGGTGATCACACCAGTCGTGATCGCAGACTTTGTTCTGGATCTCGGTGAAAAACGAGGAACCGGGGCTTTCGGAAGTACAGGAGAATAATACTATGATTACATTTGGAAGAAAATTAAAACATTTAAGACAGAAAAATCATCTCACCCAGAAAGAACTTGGCATGGCTGTTGGATTTCCCGACAGCTGTGCTGATGTCCGGATTGCTCAGTATGAGAGTGATGTCCGAACACCGAAAGAGGATCTTATGAAGCTCTTCGCATCAACACTCGGTGTTCCGGTTGAACTCTTTACCGTACCGGTACTCTCAGAACCCAGAGAGTATGAAGCGGCGGAGTATTGGAGGTATGAGTTAGGGGCGGAACTAGATTAAGTGTCGTATACTGTAATGAGGCAACGGATTATCCGCTGCCTCTCTTTTATCATTTTAGGGGTAATAATTGAAAATAACCTGTGTTGAGCAATCCTCTTTTTCTGCGCTTTATCTGCATATCTATATATTTCATTTTATTTCTGTTCCATCGATAAAAAGCACATATTTATCCGGATTATGAACAATATCATAATCTTTTCCATATTCAATCGGCCTAAGTTCTATCTGCATAATGGATTCGCCATTTTCGATATCTTCTTTCCAAGAATATACGGTCATATCAAGACTGGTTGCATATCCATGATCTGTAGAAAATTTTATTGAATGAAATGAATTCTCTTTATACATTTTTAAAAGCAGTCTTGAAAATGCTTTTTTATCAGAAATATTTTTTTTGTTAGCAACTACTGTAAGATTCTCATCTCTATTCATAGAAAAACTGCCAACTACATCTGGCTCACCTTCTTTATACTTTAATAAGCTTTTTCCAATTATCATTCCAACAATAATCGAAAAAACGATAGCAACAAATACAAGTGTTATATTTTTTTTCTTCATTTTATTAAGTTCCTTAGAGTTATATATAAGTCTTTAGAACTACTATATCATATTTTCACGTTAAACCAAATAAAAAAAGAAGAGCAATAAGCCCTTCCATCTTCTTATTCACGTATTTATTCCACCAATGCTCTAACTGCATTGATAATTCTCTGTTGCTTTTCTTTCGGTAGTTTCTCTATCATTTCAGATAATTCATTCGTAACACCAGTAACCGAATGTGTCACAACATCAATTAATAGTGTATCTGCCGAAACATCTAATGCATTTGCAATCGCAATAAAGGTATCAAGTTTTGCTACTTTCAGTCCTCTCTCTATAACACTTACATGAGTTGGACTCAAGTTTACCAGTGCTGCCAATTCTTCTTGTGTAAGATTCTTAGCTTCCCTTGCAGCTTTTATTCTCTGACCAACCGCCTTTAAATCCATTGTGACACCTCCTTTAGAACGATAATTCGGTCTAAAATTAGTATAACGATTGATCTTTAAAACATACAGAATCTACAGATTGTCAACTTGTTCTTTAGAACTATTTTAAATTAAAAAGGCCCAAAAGGGCACTTTCCCTTTTGAGCCTATACACTTTTAATTGTCATAATACTGAAATGAGGCAACGGATTTTCCGCTGCCTCGCTTTTATCATTTTGAGGGTAATTGAAAATATCCTCCTGTGTTGAGCAATCCTCTTTATCCTTGAATACCTTACAGCTCCCGCCTTTCAGTTCGTACTTGCAAAAGTCAATCTGGCTTTCAATGCTGATACTGTCCTTTCGGTCTACTGACTGCCTTGCGTAAATACAATCTTCTCTGATAATGTCCATATTGGGCTCCTTTCCGTATGGAATTGAGCTACCAACCTTACAACTATATTATACCATTAGCAGCCCCGGACAACAATGTTGCGATTGATTAGCGAAACCTGTCCCCGTATTTGCTGAATATATCGTACGGGTTATTTTCGATTTCTCTTTTTCGTTTCTTCTTTTCCTCCGGGGAGAGTACCGGCGTCAGGTTTTCCAGCACAATGAGCTTGCCTTGAAAATAAACAGATTGCTTGTCGCTTTGGTATGTAACAGCTTGAACCATTGAAAACCTCCCTTTTCCAGTATAGGTTAATGCCGACCAGTCTCCCTCTTGTCCGAATGGGGAAACGTCAAAAAACGGCACCCCGGAAGGTGCCGCTCTTTGAGCTTTCCCCAGCTTCGGGCCAACATGGCCCGAATTAAACTCGGAAATATAAAAAAGCGCCCAGACAGCAGAAAGCTACTCGAGCGCAAAAAATACGGTATTCTGTTACATTGTGACAATTTTCGCACCGGCTGCCAGATGGGGGCTGTTCGGTGGCTGGGCTTTTTTTGACAGCAGTGCAAATACAGTCTGAATTTGTCGGCGGACAAGTTCTTTCATGGCGGCTGCCTCTTTCAGCCGTGAAAAGCTCTCATCGCTGATGATGTGTTCAATCCGGCAGGCGTCAGCCTCCGCAGTCCTGGGGTCAACGCCTGCGGCGATAAACTGCTCGGTAAAGAAACAGTGGCGTTCATAGGTTCTTTCAGTCACCTCGCGGCCCACATCGGTCAAACGGAGAAAGTGATCTTCGTCCATTGTGAGAAAGCCGCCGTCCCGCAAGGTAGCCACTGCATGGCACACGCTGGGCTTTGACACCTCCATGTGCCGGGCCACATCTACGGAGCGCACCATACCGCGTTTCTTTTGGAGAACAAGGATGGTTTCCAGGTAGTCCTCCCCGGACGCATGAAGTTTCATCTGAACCTCCTTTACTGAGCCAGCTTCCAGCCGATGGCCTCCTGTCTGGCCGATACAAAATCGGCATACAGGCCCTTTTGCTGGATCAGCTCCGCATGAGTGCCGCGCTGGACGATATGAGCGTTGTCCAGTACAAGGATCTGATCGGCGTTGCGGACGGTTTTCAGACGGTGGGCAATCATGATGATGGTCTTGTCATGGGTCAATGCCTCGATAGCCCGCTGCAATTCATCCTCATTCTCCGGGTCAACGCTGCTTGTTGCCTCGTCCAAAATGATGATAGGTGCGTCCTTCAGCATGGCGCGGGCGATGGAAATCCGCTGTTTCTCGCCGCCGGACAAAGTACCGCCTCCCTCGCCAATCACGGTGTCATAGCCATCCGGCAGGGCAGAAATAAAGTTATGGCAGCAAGCCTTTTTCGCCGCTTCAACCACTTGTTCATGGGTGGCGTCCGGGCAGCCAAACTTGATATTGTTCTCAATCGTATCTGCAAAGAGGTATACGCTCTGGAACACCATCGAGATATTCTTCATCAGGCTGTCCAGCTTGAAATCTCGTACATCCGTACCGCCTATGGTAATCTTCCCGGCATTCACATCCCAAAAGCGGGCAATCAGATTGCACATAGTTGTTTTGCCAGCGCCAGAGGGGCCGACTATCGCCGTTGTTGTCTTTTCCGGGATGGTAAAGCTGACTTGATCCAGTATTTTGCGGTCTGCGTAAGAAAAATCCACCTTGTCAAACACGATCTCACTGGACTCCGGCGTAATGTCAACGCCTTTTTCATCCATTACCGGCGTGTCATCAATGGAGTTTGCCGTATCCATCGAGGCCGCCAACATTTGCAGCAAAGAGGCCATATTCCCGGCGTTCTCCAAATCGTTGAACACCATAAAAGAAGCAATCACCAAAATCAGACCGTAGGCCAGCGGCAGGGAGCCGTCCAGCCAGAACCAGACCGAGGCCAAAAGTAACAGGACGCTGAACACTCGGACAACAGCCTGTTTGATAGCGTCATAGGGAACACTGGCCTTTGTCAATTTCAGGTTATCCCGGCAGCTCGCCTTAATTGCACTGCCGATAGACTGCGTGCTGTCCCGTTCCAGTCCAAATGCTTTAACAATCCCCATCCCCTGAATGTACTCCAACACAGACTCTACAAGGGACTCCTGTGTGTGCTGGCGTACACCGCTGAGCGCGGCTGATTTGCGAAGCGCCAGTTCCGCCGCCGCAAGGTAAATCAGGACACCGGCAGTGGCCACAAGACCGATCCGCCAGTCAAATACCAACAGGACGATGACGAGGGCAACCGAGTTGAAAAAACCGCCCAGCACTGACACCAGGACACGGGCTGCTGAGTTCTCTACATCACCCAAAGTTGTTGTGACAATGGCGGTAATATTCCCGATACTATTCTTGTTGAAGTAGCCCATCGGGATGTAGCGCAGCCGATCTCCGATGTGGATACGCTTTTCCACCACCATGCAATAGCCGGTTTCCGTCTGCTCCATCGTGGAAAAATAGGTCGTGATGATACGCCCAATGAGGGAAACGGCCATAATTCCCAGCGAAATGCAGATAAACTTTCCGTCCCGGTTGTCAGATACTAACGCGCCGATCACTACAAAGAGGGCGGCAAACTGCATGGCTGAAAACAGCCCGGACAGGAATGAGAATAACAGGGATTTTTTTAGAAGCCCCTTTTTGCTGCCTGCAAAAGCAAAGATTTTTTTCAATGTTCCATACATCTGACAACACCCCCTTACATCTGGTCTTTCGCGCCGATGTGCGCCTGCCACATATCCCGGTAGAGGGGGCAGGTTTCCAGCAGCTTCTCATGCGTACCCTGTGCGTGGATGGTTCCATCCTTCACCACAACGATGTTATCTGCGCCAACAATGGTAGACAGCCGGTGTGCGATCACAATCAGGGTCTTGCCGACAGTTAAAGTGGAAATGGCTTTCTGTACCAGCGCCTCATTCTCTGGGTCGATATAGGCAGTTGCCTCGTCCAAAATGACAACCGGCGCATTTTTCAGCATGGCGCGGGCGATGGCAATCCGCTGGCGTTCACCGCCGGAAAGATGGGAACCGGCGCTGCCGACAACCGTATCATAGCCATTATCCAGCTTGCGGATAAAGGCGTCGCAGCCGCTTTGTTTGGCTGCCTGTTCCACCTCTGCGTCCGTGGCACCGGGCCTTCCCATGCGGATATTCTCCCGGATACTGCGGTTAAACAGGTAGTTGTCCTGGGACACATAGGAAATCTGGTCTGCAATTTCAGACAGAGGTATATCCTTCAGCTCATGGCCGCCGAGGGTAATGCTGCCGGATGTAACATCCCAATACCCGGCAATCAGCTTCGCCACCGTAGACTTGCCGGAGCCGGACGGCCCTACAAGGGCGGTCATGGTTCCGGGGTGGATGGTGAGATTCACATCATGCAAAACCTCTGTTGTCCCGTCATAGGAAAACGACACAGACCTAAGAGAAATGCCGGTATCTTCCAGCTTGATCGGCGTTTCTTTATGGTTCAGTTCTTCGGCGTTCAGAAGCTGGCTGATTTCTTCCACATTTGTCCCCAGTACAGCCAAATCGTCCGTAAAGGTAAAGGCCGCAATAATCGGCCCAATCAGCCCCAGCGAGAAAATCACAATGGACAGGAAGGTGGAAAGCTCCAGACTGCCGGAGAGCCAGAATGCAAAACCGCAGGGCAGCACGCAAATCAGCACTGAGGGCAGGATGGCGTTGTAAGCGCTCATGGTTTTCTGGTTTTCCCGCATCCAGTCCACATAGTAGTTGGCGTTATAATTCACCGCGTCAGAATATTTTTTGTAGGAACCGGCGGATTGGCTGAACGCTTTCACCACCTCAATGCCTCCGATATATTCCACGATGGCGTCTGTCATCTGCTTGCCTGCCTTAACAGCACCCTCCCACTTGACGGGATAGTTTTTCATACCGGCGGACATAACCACAAGGCCCACCACGAGAGTGACAAGGGACAAAAGCGCCATACGCCAGTCCAGAATAAGCAGGTACACGACAATCACAATGGGAACCAGCACATTTGCGGTCATTTCCGGGATCAGGTGCGCAAAGGTCGATTCCATGCCTTCAACCCGGTCAACAATCGTCGTTTTATACTGGCCGGACGGAGTATCTAAAATCGTCCCCATCGGGACGCGAGCCAGCTTTGCGGTGATATTCTCCCGCAGATCACGCAGCGTGTAATAGGTCGCTGTGTGGGAAATCGTTGTAGAAAGACAGGAAAACAGCACCTTCCCAAAGTAGCCGCACAGTGCAATAATACCAGCGGTCACATAGCGGGAAAAATTCTGTTCCCCAGACAACATCATTGTGACAATATGCGCTACGCAGAAATAGGGCACCATCTGGCAGGCCACGCCTAATACCGCAAGGATAATACTGCCGATGAATTTTCCATGATAAGCTTTGCCCCATCCCCATAAGACGCTTATGGGCGACTCTTTCTTTTCCTCCTTCATTCTGTGGACACCTCCTTCTTCATATCACTCAGAAAAAACTTTAGCAGGCGTTTTCGGCCATCGCTGTCCTCTATGGAATAACTTTCCTGAATTTGCCCATTTTCTAAGTGAAGGACATAATTGCAACAGCGTAGAATAAATTCCGGGTCATGCGTTACCACAAGCGCGGTTCTTCCGGCATTTGCCACCTGATTGACAACATTAGCGACCTGCCTCATGTGAAACAGGTCAAGGCCGCTGGTCGGTTCATCAAATAAAATCAGAGGCCGCCCCGAAGCAATCGCAGAGGCAACCGCCACACGCTGCTTTTGGCCGCCGGACAGCCCCATCGGGTGGCAGTCCTCAAAGGAAAGCAAGTCCATCTCCTGCAAGATTTCTCTTACCTTCTGTTTATCCTCGGTTCTCATACTGAGCAGAATTTCATCCAGAACACTTTCGGTAAAGAGCTGGTGGTTTACATCCTGCATGACCATATAGCAGAGTTTCAATCGTTCTTTTCTGGAATAGTTCTTGCTTTGATCCTGCACCGTTCCCTTGAAGTGCTTTTCCAACCCGCAGAGGCACCGAGCAAAGGTGGATTTTCCCGCACCATTATGTCCGATGATGGCCGTGGCGCTGCCGGATGGGAAAGAGGTTTCCGTTATATGCAAGGTTTCCGGCTCATGCTTATAGGCGAAGGACACATTCTTTATCGTCCAAACCGCCTCGTTCATTCTCTGCGGCGAGCCTTCAACTTCTGAAAGCCCCGCAAGGTCAAGGGGCCGTAATCCCATATCATCGCGCTGTTTTGCCGACAGGCCGCAAAATTCCTCTGCTGTATAATCACCTTCGATTTCTCCATCTTTCAGGTACAGGACGCGGTCAAAGAGGCCGGACAGATAATACAGCCGATGTTCAGAGATGATGATGGTCTTTCCCTGCGATTTCAAAGTAAAGAGAAGCTGCCGGAAATCAGCGATAGCGTATGCGTCAAGGTTGGATGATGGCTCATCCAGCACATAAACATCCGGGGCAATCGCCGCTGCTGATCCGCAGGCGATTTTTTGCTTTTCACCGCCGGACAAAGAAAAAATACTTCTATCAAGCAGCGGCTCCAGCTTTAGTTGTGTAGCTACACACTTTACCCGGTCGCGCACGATATCTTCCGGCATCCCGTGGTTTTCCGGGCCGAAAGCCAGTTCGCTGGTCGTGTCCACATTGAAAAACTGAGAACGCGGATTTTGAAATACAGAGCCGACTTTCAGAGAAATATCAAACAGTGACAGGTCACGGGTGTCCTTTCCATCCAGATAGACGGAGCCGGTATAAGTCCCCTCATGGTAATGAGGGATCAGTCCGTTAAACAACCGGGTCATGGTCGTTTTTCCACAGCCGGAAGTCCCGCAGAGCAGGACAAAAGAACCGTCCTCAATAGTGCAGGAAATATGTTTCAAAGCGCCACCGGTTTGCCTCTCACTGTCAGGAAGGGCGCTGGCCGGATAGGAAAAGGACACATCTTGACATTCAATCATTTTCTTCACCCCCTTGCGGCAAGCACATAGATTTGCGCTGCAAATGCTCCCAGACAGATCAGCAGAAAAATAACATCCTGCACATGAAAGCCCAGCTTACAGATATTCGTCCTCTTTACCGGGCCTCCCAATCCCCGCGTAAGGGCTGCCTGGGACAATTCTTCTCCGATTTTGACGGAGCAGATCATCATAGGAACAATCCGATACTCTAAAATCGCACTGGCTTTTCCACCGCCAAAGCGGACGCCACGCATCCGCATGGCGTCCCCAATGGCACTCCATTCTTCCGCAACCGTGGGAAAGAAGCGAAACATCACAGACATGGGAATGGTGATCTGCTGCGGCAGGTGGAGCCGTTCCATCGCCGCAACAAATTCACTGACCGTAGTTGTCGTTACCACAAAATATCCCATGACCACGCTGGGGGTGAACCGCAGCAGAATACCAACGACGGCTACCGCGATGTAGTTTGCTACGCCGGTCAGTCGGGACAGGCCAAACATTTCCAGGCACAGACTTCCCCCGAAAATCAGGATATAGAGAACAGCACCTTTCCATTTTCTAGCCGCTGACAAAAGTAACAGCGGGATCGCCGCCAACACGATGATGTAATACTGCATGATACCTTCATACGAACCGCCTAAAATAAAGACAGCTATGGTAATCAGTACCGCCAGTTTTGTCCGAGGGTCTAAAAAAATTCCGCGATTTTTTTTTTGACTTGCAAGAAGTTCGCGGCTCATTACACAATTCCCGCCCGCTCAAAGTGCTTTTTGAAAATCTTTCGTCCAATCAGGCCACCGACAAGACCACTGACGAAAGCAGCAATAAGCAGCACCGGCAAAATCCAGTCGGGCATATAGGCCATGAGCGTGTCGGCATATTCCTGACCGTAGCCGGGAAGCAGATTCTGGTAGTAAGCGTCACGCGTCACAACGATGGGAATAAAGGCGCCGATTACCCACATGGAAAAAACGCCGTGAATCAACACTTCGCGCTTGGCATTTTTGTAGTCACAGGCTTTCATCATAAAATCGGAAATCAGCCCGAAGATCAGCCCGGTAGGGATGCACCACCAGCCCATGCCGGTCAGTAGCATAATGATACCCAGCAGCACTCCGCAGATGGTAAGCATACCGAATTTCTTAATTTTGGAGAAGAACAACATCATCGGAATACCGCCGACAAGCGGCACGATCACGCTAATAAGCGGAATAAAGATTGGGATAAAACCGATAGACGCCGCTGCGAAGATGACGATAAAGTAAATCGCCGTAAAAATACCGATGTTGATTAAGTCCTTTCCTTGCAATTTGTTATTCATTGCGAAACCTCCTAACATGATTACTTTCGTCTTTGTTAGTTCTTGCTAACTAACCCTAATGATAGCATAAATTCAGCTGTGCTTCTATGCACATATCGGTATTTTAAGCCCGTATAGCAAGGAGCTTTTTCGCTCTACCAGAATATCCATTGACCAGGAGTTTTCTCGCAGGTATAATACTATCAGCGATTTTGCGTGATGAAAGGGGCGAAGCAGTTGCGTAACATGATATACAACATTTTAGAAAACAGCGATGCTGTTTCTGGTGTGACCTTGAAAAACAGTCCAAATAGCAGCACATTGCTTTTGGATCGGGCAGATGGCAAGGGACGCATGACATTCCATACGCTCTTTCCGGGGCTGACTTTGGCTTTTATTTTTGTAAACGCTCCCGTATGGCCGGAGTCGGATGAAAATTCAAATCTAAAGCCTTTGCTGATTAACTATTGCGTTTCGGGCAGAAGTGAATTGCTTCTGGATGACGGCTCCTACATTTACCTGAAAGAAAATGATTTTTGTGTCAGTGAACAGACCGCACAGAAAGAATATATCTTTCCTACACGGCAATATCAGGGCATAAAAATATACTTTGACCTGCCACTTCTTTTACAGTCCTGCGGTGAACTTTTGAAATCTTTTTCACTTGACCTCCCTACGCTGGAAGAAAATTATTGTGGCAATCATAAGACATATATCAACGAAGCGGATAGTGAACTGGAAAATATATTTCAAAACCTCTGGCGGCTTTCTGAAAGGCCTTCTATCTTCCATTTGCAAATCTATACGCTTGAACTTCTCCACCGGCTTCTCAACATGGAAATCCGGCCTCCGAAAACCTGCGGCTTCTACACGGAAACGCAGGTTGAAATTGCAAAAAGGGCAGCGCAAATCCTTTCCGATGATCTTCGCCAGCACATTCCTGTACGGCAGATTGCAGAACGCTTTTCGGTCAGTGAAACCAGCCTGAAAAACTATTTTCGAGGCGTATATGGACAGAATATATCCACTTGGCTGCGGGAAATCCGTATGACCGAAGCCGCAAGGCTTCTTTCGGACACAAAGCGTCCGATTGCCGAAATATCCGAACAGGTCGGATACTCTAATCAAGGGAAATTTGCAGCCGTGTTCAAAAAGCAGTTTGGACTATCGCCGCTGGAATACCGGCGGTCAAAGAATTTGGAAAACCGATAAGAGCAAAGCCGGGATTTTCCGCTTGATAGCAAAATCCCGGCCTTTCTTGTGCCTAAAAACTATTTGTAAATCAGTTCATCTTGAATAATTTCCTCTGCCTGCGCTTTCAGCGTGTTCATCAGCCCCACCCAGCGCATAGGGTCACAGGCTTTCAGTTCCTCGGTGACACCCGCCGCCTCCATCATCCGGGGCAGCATGGCGTCCATCCGTTCCTGCTCCGCCCGGTCAATCTCCAACAGGTGCGGGTACAGCTTTTCGCTTAAAATCAGGCTACTACAAAGACCGGCCGATGTTCTTTCGAGTATCATTGCTTTTATATAAATAAGACAGTTCTGGGGATTTTTCAGATATTCTATCCTTGGAATAGGGTGGTCTTAAATTCAATGATAACCGCGCTTTTTTAATCATATACGTTTCACTACCATCCTCCGAAGATCCTTTCAACCAGCAATCATCCGGATACTTCGCTGCAAAGCCTCGTAACCGTTTCTGCAAGTTTGATTGAAGGTATACACATCATAGAATCCATCATCTTCATTAGTCAGAATAATCGTTTCTTTTTCACACTTTAACCTTCGCATATTCTATCCCCGCTTTCTTTCCATTTCCTGATCTAGGTACTTTGGTATCGGCTTTCCGGACCGGCGAGCAATGGCAATCTGTTTCTGATGCAGTCGTTTGATTACGGACCTTCGTTTCTTAGGTTTATTATTTTGTTGATTTCGGGACGTCTGTTTGTTGTTGCGTGCATCAGAAATTTTTTCCAGGTTCTTCTTCTGATTATTCACCAGACCGTCCACCATATCATAGTTAGCTTCTGTACCAGATTCTCTGCTTCGTTCATAAGTGCCGTTCTGGTAGAATTTCTGGTAATGTTCCAGACGGATTTTACCATCTTGTTTTAGCTGTTCGACCGGATTTAGCGGTACCTGCTGTTGGATGTAATCATGAATCTTTTGTTTTGTCTTTTCATCGAATTTCTTACATTCTTCGACAACCATTTTTCCATAGGCATCCAGGATAATACCCTGGGCCTGATCTCGGTATACCTGATGTTCCATCAAATAAAACTGTTTTCCATCAATAATGATGGTGTCTGTTGCAATCCAGTTCCCCTTTTTCCCATCAATCTGATAATTCTCAGTTTCCATAGTGATCAGTGCACCGGATGTGTTGATACGAATAAATCCGGCCAGATACTGTGGATAGTTCTCATCTACATAGTAGCAGCTGATTTCTCCATTCTTGTTCAATACGAGCACGTCACTGACTTCGCATTGATTTTTCGTCCGTTTCCAGATGTCAGCGACTTTTTCATTTTCCTGCATTTCATGAATCGAGATTAATCGGTAATTTTCGACAGTAATCGACACATTCTGCTGTCTTGCCTCTTGATATGGCAGATGCCACAGTGCTTTTCCTGCTGTCTGCTGATCTACTCGGTAGACTGCAAATTGATTAAGCTTCATAGGCATCGTCCTCCAAGTTATTCAGATAATAATTCAGATCCAGAGAATAGTAGTATTTGTCTTCGATCTGCTGTAATTTTCCAACTGTAGAATTGATAATCTCAATCATTTCATCATTCTCAGGATCACTTTCTTCCTGTTCCAGGACTTCCAAAGCTTCCTTCAGTGTTTGGATTGTTTCTTCCTTTGTGTGCTGCTGGAAGATAGCAGTAATAGTCAGTTCGTTTTCTTCCAGGTTTACGTTTCTCATAGGCTCATTTCCCCCCTTTTCTTTTTCGGTATTGGTTTCATTTGTATATTCAGCTCCTTCTCGTTTTTTTCTTCGCTTATATTTTTTTCGTTATCCACTTTTTTATTAGATTCCAAAGGATTTTCCACATTTGGATGTCTTTCTTCCAAGTACTTTTCCACACGACTGATTGCATTTTGCACATAAGAATTTTCTCTAAATCCAGGAATCGAATTCAAAAATTCTTTCTGTATTTTTCCTTCAATCATCAGACTCTGCATTCCTTCATAATCACTTCCGTCTTTCAGATCAAAGCCAACACATTTCAGTCCATGCATACGTTCTGATGGGATTTTCTCATAAGCTTCCAAGGCTTCTGGTAATGTCAGGTCATAATGTACTTCACCCATTACAGGAAATTCAGCACATTCAGCCGCATAAAAGCTGATACATGTAAGATCATTTTCATAATCCACATTTTCTATTTCTGGGACAATATCGAGTATTTTTTCTCTTTGTGCTGCAAACTCTGGAAGTTCTGCAAATCCAAATCGATCCACGTAATATGCCTGCATATCCCCACCACGGTTTGTAATGATAACATCACTGACCGACATAGAATGTGCTTTATAATCTGCTGGTGGATTATCGTTGAATACGGCATACAAATCATCCATCTTTTCATTTTCATGTAATCTGCCAGAATAGACACATTTATAATTTGCTGCATCGATTGTAATGCCATCTTCTTTGGCCATTGCCATATTCATAAATAAATGTTGTTTTCCCGGTGTGCCTTCATCCACATGGTAAATCGCATAGCGGTCACCATTACCTCTGAACATTTCTTCCTCTAGGGTATAATCAAACTTAAATGGATACAAAGCCCGATCAACTCTTTCCGAAATATCCGTTCCTTCTGCAATCGTATCTTCCAGCCAATCTTTGATATCTCCCCATGATTCAAACTGCAAATACCCGGCAATTTCATGTGTCCCATCCGGTGCCAGTACAATATGTCCCGGTTCGCTTTCCCGATAATCATAGCGGTATCCGGCTGCTTCCAGTGCATCTACCAGAATGCCGTATTTTTCATGTAATTCTGTTTTCTGTTTTTCTTCAAGAATGATTTCCAGTTCTTCTGTAAGCTGATCGATCATTTCACCGGCTGTCTTGCGGATCACATCCATAGATGCTTTCATTTCCTTCATTTCCCGGCTGCTACTCCACCCTGCAATATAAGGAAAACTGTAATCCGATGCATCCAAACCAAAGGAAGAACACACACAGTAAGCAACAGATTCTGCTTCAACCTCTTTTGTCAGACGGTCTTTTTCTACACCCAGGCTTTCCATGATTTCCTTGTCATGCAGTTTAGCATGGACGGTTTCATGAATAGCAGTCTTTAAGGTCTGGCTTTCACTGAGTCCTTTTTTGATCACGATTTCCTTATCTGCATTGTGATAATATCCATTGGCATTGCCATCGATCTCATCGAATCGTATCGGCACTGGGGATATTTTCTGAATAGCCTGCATGAAAGAATCAAAATCCTGTACAGCTGCAGTCAGTAATTCCGGTGCCAGTGTCTGGATTGGTTCCCCGGATGTCTGAGCAATATCAAAGACGGTAACTGCTTTAAAATGCGGAACTGTAACTTCCACCTGTTCAGTCTTAGGTTTTCCATCGGTTCCCATGATCGGTCGCTGATTTTCATCCAGAACCTCTTTTTCCTTCATTTTCTTATATGGTGCCGGTGCAATGATTGTAATTCCTTTTTCGCCTTTCATGACCTGTCTACCCATGGACTGCCAGTTTTTGTAGCTGGTAACAAGTGTGGCATCCGGTCGCTGCATGGCGATCAGCATTGTATTATTAAAGGAATAATTGTGAAACTTTGCCATGGTTTTAAGAAATTCCTGATAGCGGTTACTTGTAAAAAGTTCTTCCACACCGGATTCCAGTGACTGCATAATGCTGTCCATATCTTTTCCCTGAACCGGTAATGGAATTGTTGCTGTCTGCACTGTTGGAATATCTCTTACGTCACCCTTTTCTTTTGTATCTGTTACTTCTTCATAGGGTGCGGTGGCTTCAGTCACCATTCCTTTAGTCAGATCAATATCTTCAACACGAGTAGAAAAACGAACCCTGCTATCTGGAAATTCTCCTTTATCTCGAAAGGAATAGTAATTCCCATTCCGTCCTGTAATGATGTGATCAACCAATGAAATCCCCATCAATTCCCCTAATTCCTGCATTCTTGCTGTAGTCTGGATATCCGATGTAGATGGTGTCAGATTTCCGGACGGATGATTATGAATGAGCATCATTGAATGAGCATTCGAAAGAATTGCACTCTTAAATATTTCTCTTGGATTAATTAATGCTTCATTCAGCGATCCTACAGATACGATATTCATATTGATCGGTGTTAAATCTGCCTGTAAATTAACAATACAAAAGAGTTCCCGATCCATCTGGGAAAGAAATTCATTCATAACACGAATTGCTACATCTGGATTATTCATAGGTTCATTACTATAAATTGGTGGCTGTTCCACCATACGAATTGCTACCTGTTCTAATTTATCTGCCATCAGCAACACCTCCAATCGGCACATTTATAATAAATTCCTGATCATGTAACGTCTCAATTTGCTTCTTCAATTTTTTAAACGAAAATGTGTGTGATAATCTTTTTCGATACTGGCTGTATCTTAAGCTTGTATTTGTTTTAATGTTCTCTTTCGTCATAATCTTCTCCTTTTCAAAATGCCCCACGACATTTCCTTATGCCGCAGGGCGTTTGCTCATTTAACGGGTTTCATGCTTGATATTAGAGTTCCATATCGTGCTTCTTTGTTTTCGGTTTCTGATCCGGCTGTTCTTTTCCTGCTTTCTCTGTTTTTGCAGCCTGCGCTTCTTTTTCTTTCTGACGTTCTGTAAATCTGTCGGCTTTTTCAAAGACGTGATCCTTTGTGTCAAAGTGATATACATCATTGGTAAGGCGTTCTGCTGGTGCTACCTGAGTCGCATTGACTTCTTTTACCATATCTCTTAACATTTCTGCATCCACTTGCCCATCATCTGGCAAGACCAGCATTTCATGGATGGATGATGGCAAAATGAAGAAATCATTTCCAAGAAGTTCCCCCATGCTATCCATGAATTCCGGATAAAAGATCACACCGGCTCCATCAATTCTGTCTGTATTCGTAACAACAAAGAATGTCGGCATCTCGCTTGATTCCTGCAATGTTTCCTGCAGCATTTCACGTTCATCCGGTGTCAGCATGAGAATATTTTTCTGGTACATTTCATCTATCAATGCACCTATACTTGATACCTCCGGAGCCATGACACGCGGTGAACTTTTCATCGCATCTTCATGAAGCTGTTCTGCAGAGATTCCATACTGTTCAAGCAGATCATTCTTGATAAACATGGAACTTAATCCATCCTGATCCTTGCCTACTGCCACATGATAGGTGATTGCGAGATCTTCCTTCAGCTGGTGTGGCGCATTTTCGAGGACTTCCTTATTTGCTTCGGCTGATGATACACGGATAAACAGCTTGTCCTTCACATCTTCATAATTTAAAATAGCTTTCAGATCAACCTGTATCGGGGCCTCAATAACTATATCTGCAATCTTTCTGCATACAGTTTCCATTGTTACGCCAGGCTGTGCTTTATATGCTTCATACAGCTGATTAAGATTGATCGTCGGGGTAAGCATCTCACCTTCTTTTCTCACCATCAATCCCGTATAGGCACGGTTCAGTTTCTGACACTCCATCGTTGATACTTCTGCATTCTCATAATCCTTTGGTAAAAAGAGTTTGATATTGTCCTTTACTTCATTTACAAATTCATTAAAATTCATTCTTCGTTTCCTCCTCTAATCTGTTTTTTTATTTCTTTTTGCTTTTGTTTTTTGGTTTCTTTTTTGGAAAGGATAAAGAAAATTTCACCCTTCCGGTTTCATCTGCATCCATATGAAGATCTGCCTCAAAGTACATATTTTTCTTTCTGGAATACAGATCTTTTACATGCACACATCCACTTTTCAGAAGTTCTGCAGCCATCTTTTTATCCATGTTTTTTTCCATGCTCTGCAGATAGCGGTTATCTTTCCAGAGAGCAAAGTGACAATCATGGTTGCTACAATAGAAGTTGGTTTTGCTTTCATATACCAGGCTTCCACATACCGGACATGTTCCAATGCTTTCTCTGGTCTGAAATCTTCTTGTTTCTTCTTCGGAAATCGCATCGCATCCATTCAGTATCATGGTCAGCATGTTTTTGATCCCGGTCATAAACTGTTCCGGTGCAATCTCTCCATGCTCCATCAAGAGCAGCTGATTTTCCCATTCTGCAGTCATACTTGCAGATTTCAGGAAGTCTGGCAGGATCTCAACAAGGACTTTTCCATCATCTGTTGGAAGAATCTGTTTTCCTTTTCGGGTGGCATATTGGGAATAGATCAGTTTCTCGATGATACCGGCTCTTGTTGCCGGAGTTCCTAATCCTTTCTTTTCCGTATCTTCATCGAATTCCTTATTTCCAGCTGTTTCCATTGCCGCAAGGAGAGTATCTTCGCTGTATGGTTTTGGTGGCGATGTAAAATGTTCTGTCTTTTCTGCAGCTACAGCATAGAAAGTCTGTCCCTGGGTTACTTTCGGCATCCTCTCTTTCATTTCCTGATCCGGATCTACGATTGCCATGCGGTCCTTATTCTTGAAGCAGTTTTCAAAGAGTTTCCATCCATCCTGCAGAACAATCTTTCCTTTTGCTTTGAAGATTTCTCCCTGGCATTCCACTTCAATCTCTGTTTCCTGGTAAATGTGATCCTTACTCATTGCCATGACCGTATGGACTGCGATCAGGAAGAGAATCTTTTCTTCCCAGGATTTCAGTTCATCCAGATGGCTGGATGCAAGCTCCATCGTTGGGATGATTGCATGGTGATCTGTCACTTTGCTGTTATTCATGACTTTCTTCACATCTGGCTGCTCCGGCTGATCAAACGGACCTGTCAGCTGATATTTCTCATAAATCTGACGAACCACATTTCTTGCGGTCTGTTCCATATCTTCTGTCAGATACTGGCTGTCTGTTCTTGGATAAGTGATCAGTTTCTTTTCGTACAGGCTCTGAGCGGTATCCAGTGTCTGTTTGGCTGTCATTCCATAGATACGGTTTGCTTCTCTCTGCAATGTGGTCAGATCATAAAGCTTTGGTGCTTTTACTTTCTTTTCTGTTTCTTTTACAGCGCTGATACTAGCTTCACTTCCCTGGCATCTGCTTCTTAACTGTTCTGCCTCATCCGGATCAAAGATTTTTGGCTTTATAGCCGGAATTCCATCACAATCGAGTTCCACATTGAAATACTTTTCTTTCTGGAAATTGCTGATCTGTCCGGCACGTTCCACCAACATGGCAAGTGTCGGTGTCTGAACCCTTCCAACTGTCAGCTTTTTGAAGTACTTTGTGGTGTAAGCTCTGGTTGCATTCATTCCTACCAGCCAGTCAGCCTGAGAACGGCATACAGCAGCTTCGGCCAGATGTCGGTATTCCTCCGCGGATCTCAGATGCTGCATTCCATCAAGGATTGCGGAATCTTCCAGAGAACTGATCCATAATCGTTTCACCGGCTTTTTACTTCCGGATAAGTCATAGACATGTTTGAAGATCAATTCTCCTTCACGTCCGGCATCACAGGCATTTACGACGTATTCAATTTCCGGACTGTTGAGCAGTCTTTTTAAGATATAAAACTGATCTTTCTTATCTTCTGAGACTGTAACTTTCCAGTCTTTCGGGATGATCGGGAGATCTTCATATCTCCACTGGCTAAATTTCTCATCGTAGACATCCGGTGAAACATACTCGACCAGATGTCCGAAGCACCAGCTGACCATACAGTCGGTTCCTCTTAAATATCCGTCTTCTCGTTCCTGTGCTCCAATCACTTCTGCGATTGCTCTTGATACACTTGGTTTTTCTGCAATTACTAAATACATGATGTATAACCTCCTTCATATAACGAAACGGAGAGAGCATGTTTTACAGCCCCCTCCGCTAAAAAAGTTTATTTATTTTTCATTTTCTTCAAAATCTTCGTCTTCAGACTCTTCCTCATCCGGAATTTCTTCCAGTCCACCTGTTTCCAACCCTTCCGGCTGATCATCCTCGTCTTCCTCTTTCTTTGGCTTATAGATCTTGAAGTAGTAGTATGCTGCTACACCGCCGAGAGCCAGGATCAGGATTGTTGCCATTGCACCCATATTGGTTTTGGTAGATGCTGTTTTCTCCGGATCAACGGTAGCTTCCTTGTCTACATCCTCATTATTTGTTTCATCCAGCACTACCTTTGATTTATCTGGCTGTGGTGTTACGACAGTAGCAGTGCTGTCTTTATCCAGAAATTCGGACAGATCATTCTCATCAATCTGGGATAACATATAGACATTCTGTGATGTGGCACTACGGTCGATCACGATATAGAAAGTGTTATTATTCTTCGTTGTAACCGTAAGAAATTCCTTTGTGGAATCATCGGTAATGTCATCCTTGACTTCGCCATTTCCTGGTGTCGTAAAGGCAGTTCCCTTGTCTGTTCCATCTTCCGGCAGCACCTCACTTGTACTTGCCACCTCATCCTTTTTGTCATCTTTTTTCTCTTCTTTGTCTGTTGACTGCTCTGTCTGAGTTGTCTCTACTTTGGATGCCTCTGCTGATTCATCCACATAGGCAAATGCTGTGGTTGATGCTGTAAAAAGCATCATGACTCCCAACAACAGTCCTGCCATTTTCTTATTCATTTTCTTCCATTTCACCATTCTGATTTTCCTCCTTATTTTTTTCTGTGAATACAAAGGAGCCTGAACCTTCTTCGTCAGACTCCCTGCTTACCTGAAATTTAACTGTTCCACTCTGGATACCATCCAAAAGATCATATAACTGATCATTATCCATCTTCATACCACGGATACACCTGATCATCTCATTGTCCTCTTCCTGCTTTAATGCAGCCTGGACACCTCTGAGATATTGCTGCAGATCCGCAATCTTTTTCTCTGTCTTAGCAATCTCATCCAGATATTTCTTAATCTTTTTATTCAAACTTTCACCTCCCTTCGTTCACCCATTTATGGCAGTCTTCCAAAGCACATGAAGTGTTGCTGCCAGTAGGATGTGCTGATACTTGAGTAATGGATCGGATCTCCGCAATGAATCATCATATTGTTACCGACATAGATACCCACATGGCTTGCACCGGATGTGTTATACGTTCCCTGGAAGAAGATCAGATCTCCTGGTTTTGCTTCTTGCGGTGATACATAAGTACATACGCCTCTTAATCCATCCGCGGTCAATCGTCCATAGTTCCAGCCATTACCACAGTGGTTAATGACATAAGATACGAAACCTGAGCAGTCAAATCCGGACGGAGAGTAGCCACCCCATACATAAGGTACTCCCAGATATTTTTCTGCTTCTCGAATCATCCGGGCGAATTCTTCATCCTGCAGTGCTTCCGGTGGAATCTCATAACTCATTCCATTACCGCCTGATCCACTGGTCACATTTTTTACATCCCACAGATAATTTCTGTTTCCATAGGTCGTATTTAATGCATTGTAGATGATCAGCTGCTCCGCATTCAGATTGGCTCTTGCCACAGCATCAAAGCTTCCATTTGTCAGTGTCACATATAGAATCTTCTTAGTGCTTGTACTGGTAACCGTTACTTCCTGACTGCCATTGTCATCTGCGATATAGGCTTCCCAGGTCTGATGTCCATGAGCAGAAGCGGCAGCATGGTTATCATAGTAAACGTCAAACTGCACACCATATCGTGCAAAGGCTCCGGTATCCTCAACTGTGTATTCCACACCATTCATTACTACCTTAGTGCCAATCGGCACAAATGGATTGGAAGCATCTACAGCAATGGTATGGTTTGCAGTTGGATATGCACCACTGGCAGTTGGACCTCCGGACCATACACCACAACAGATTCGACAGTTACAGTATCCACTGGTCACTACCTGTCCCAATGATTCTCCGACTCGAACATTTCTGGTTTCTGTCACCGTTTCTGTTCGACCTTCTGTATTCAGATGATATTGTGCTTCAAAAAGAGCTTGAAGTTCGTTTTCAACATCTGAGTACGTCCAGTCCCCATATTTTGCGGTAAGATACGAGATAAGATGGTATGGATTATGACCAATTTCTGCAATGTTGTACTGATACTCGTCATAATTTGGATGTCTTCGTTCCATCTCATTGATCTGCTGATTCAAGGCACTTTCCAAAGCAGCATATTGATTTTCAGCAGCATAGATATCCTCGTCTGAACTTGGATACGTTGTAATACCGATCACAGATCCAGCACCCTCGATAGAAGCACTGCAGCTTCCCAGAGATACCGCTATGACAAGAAAAAGAAGCGCAAAAATACCGATGCCTGCGAACATGGCACGATTACGCTTTATGATCTCTTTCAAGGCAATCTTTGCTTTTACCGTCATGTTCTCGACACCGGCAATGGTTGTTGCTCCACCTAGACTGCCAGCGGATTTTCCGGCTCTGGCTGCCCGGTATGCATCCTTATATCGTTTTTTCTGAAAGAAGCGGTTATAGAAATGTCTCTTTTGTTCGGCTTTCTTTACCGTTTCTGCATTCTTGACTCCTTCCATACTTTCTGCAGAACCAAATTTCAGTTTCTTTTCTACGGTAGCCTCACGATAACCTCTGCGATGGGTTTTCACGTCCGTTCGTTTGCTTCGGATCTGAGCATGACGCAGACCACGTAACGCAGCTTCTGTTTCACGCTCTGCAAGTCTGGCACTTTCCACACCTGCATTTTCATCTGCTTCTTCCTCTTCGGAAGAGACTGCTTTCATACCAGATATAACAGCTTGTGTGGCAATGTATTTTCCGGCTGTCCCTCCCGGTTTCATGCCAGCACCTTTCACCATCTGATTTCCTTCATCATCAAAGGATAATCTTCCGGCTTTTGCCTGTTCTTTGGTCATCTGTTTTTGCAGCTGTTTCTTCCGAATGGATTTCTTTTGGCTGTTCAGAGTGTTATCATCATCCGGGATTTTTTCATGGCGATGCAGTTTCTTTCGATATCCGGATACTTTTTCTTCCGATGTAACTTCAACTGTATTCTCAACAGCTTCCTGCCGGACAGAAGATTTCCGGATCTTTTCCATCTGCAGTCGTTTATCTTTTCCCGATTTTGAATCTTCATTCTCAGCCTTTTTCCGTTCCCGTTCAGGAACAAATTCTTCCTTATTTTCCGGTCGTCCTCGACTCCTGTGACTGATATCTTTTACACTACCATCACGAAGATTTTCTTCTGTTAGACCATCCCTGGTCATCTTTGCGACCTTTTTATCTTTGCCTTTAAATTCTTTTCCAGCTATAGGTCATCACCTCCTGGCACAACTTTTCTTTCTGTACTCATTCAGTTCCTGGTGTCCTATAATCGGGATACCAGGATAACCATCTGCCTGTGTCCTGATTGCTGGAGAGCTCGCCTGGATATGAAATACCCAGTTCAATTCACTCGGATCTCTCGGCCAGAAACCATTGATCAGCATAGCCTCCTTGAACTGATTGTTGTGCAGATGGATCTGGGTACGTTTATACAGAACTTCTTTCAGATCATCACTGGTAAGATGCGGATAGAATTTCTGTGCCGGATAAAAATTCCAGAATACCCAGTCAAGGATAATGTTCTGTGTTTCCAGCGGAAGTTCATACAGATGATGATCATCATTGACTGTATGAACACGGTATCCAGGCTGTACATTTTCCAGATTTTTCATCTGAATGTAAGGATTGTCCTGATTCCACTGCTTGATTCGGATCTTATCAATTTCCTTCATTTGCATCCCTCATTTCTTTATCTCGTTTCAATGTTTCCTCGGGCTTCGTGGTCATCAGACCATACAATTTCAATGTCTTATCAAACTTATCTTTAAATGGAATAATTGTCGTTCCATAGAAGAGAAGCCCTTCACCTTCCCCGGAATTTGTCACATAAGACAACTGATATGGGGAAATATTCAGCTGTTTTGCAAGGATCTGTCTGTCACCTGCAGCCTGGTTCAGCATCAGGATAAAATCACTGTTCTCAAAGATATTTTCAATTTCCCTGCTGGCAAGAAGATCTTTGATATTCTGTGTGATTCCAGTCGGTACGCCTCCCCATTTTCTGAATCTCTTCCAGATTTCTACGGAATAAGCTGCTGTCTGTTCTTCTTTGAGCAGAAGGTGGAATTCATCGATATAGTACCTGGTAGATTTGATGCCACGGTTGATTGTAACTCTGTTCCATACCTGATCCTGTACGATGAGCATTCCAATCTTTTTCAGCTGCTTTCCAAGTTCTTTGATATCAAAGCAGACAATACGGTTATTCAATTCCACATTGGTTCTATGGTTAAATACTTTCAGTGATCCATTTACATAGATTTCCAACGCTGTTGCAATTCTCTGGGCCTGCGGTTCTTTCTGCTTTCTAAGACAGTCATACAGGTCACCGAGAACCGGCATATTTTCCGGTTTTGGATCTGCAAAGTACTTCTGATACACCAGTGGAAGACAGCGGTCGATCACTGATTTTTCCTCTGCTTCAATTCCATCCCTGCTTCCCATGATCAGCTCGCATAAAGACAGGACAAAATCGGATTTCACTCCAAGTGGATTGTCATCATCGGAATAATCCATATTGATATCCATCGGATTGATATAATCCTTACTGGTTGGTGAAATGTGTACGACCTGTCCGCCAAGTGCATGGACCAGTGGATAATACTCACCCTCCGGATCTCCGATGATAATGTCATCCTTCGTGACAAAGAAAGCGTTGGTGATTTCTCTTTTTGCAGCAAAGGATTTACCGGATCCAGGTGTACCAAGGATTAGTCCATTTGGGTTTTTCAGCTTTTTACGATCCACCATAATCATGTTGTTGCTGAGTGCATTTAATCCGTAATACAGGGATTCTCCTGCCATAAAAAGTTCCTGAGTGGTAAACGGTACGAAGATAGCAGTGCTGGTCGTGGTCAGTGCACGTTTGATGGGGATATGATTGACTCCCAGCGGAACACTGCTCATCAGTCCTTCTTCCTGCTGATAGTCCAGACGTTTCAGTACACAGTTGTATTTCTGTGCAATTCCGGCAGTCTGGAAGATGGCATTGTCCAGTGCCTGTTTGGTCTTTGCTGTATTTAAAAAGAGCGCTGTTACAAGGAACATACGCTCATTTCGTGACTGCAGGTCTTCTAACAGACGCTTAGCTTCTCCGCCATACGTGTTCAGATCCGATGGAATGATATCCATATCGTATCCGGCCCGGACTGCTTTTTTCTGTTCTTCGATTTTCATACGGTTGATATCCGTCACTTTGCTTTTTACCAGCTTGATTGCCTTCATCTGATCCACAGACTGGACATGCAGGTTGACGATCAGGTTCTTATCGATATCCAGAAATTCTGCCAGCATCTTATCCGTAAGCTCCGGTGCCAGGATCTGCAGATAAGAGGCAGCCCCGATAGTATTTCCCATCTGGAACGTATTTCTGTCTCGGAATACAAAACTGGTCGGTGCCACATAATCCTTTGTATTGAGTCCTGTCCGGATCATGGAACCATAATCAAACTGGAAGTCTGTCATGATATCCGGATTGAAAGTCTCATACAGTATCTGCAGACGTTCCACGCCATTCAGCGGATATGCCGGAACTCCAAGGATCTTGAAGTTGTTCAGGATATCTGATTCAATACGTTCCAGCTTTGGCTTTGCTTCCCGGATATTATCCGCTTCGATGGAAAAGGTGATATATTTTGACTTCACCAGACCGTTGTTTCCTTTTGCCAGCTGCTGTTTCAACATCTTTGCGTATTCCATACGGACATCATCAAAAGCATCCTCCTGTGGTCGGATCCGGATGACCTGCTCAAACTCCTTCATGCTGCTCTTATGGTTGATAAAGCTCAGCTGAAAATGGATACTGGCATCAAAGTAATTGAGGAAATCGCACCAGTTTTCAAAGATTGCATTTTTGTCCTCGTTCTGAGCCAGCTGGTAGTTGATATCATAGAAGCGGATACACTTAGAATACGTTTTTCCCTGTACCCTGCAGATCCCATCTTTTCCCATTTCCTTATAAGCGATCGACTGCTGGACGGACAGTTTTTTCTGCCTGCGTTTCTCTTCCTGCTTTTCTTTTTTCTTTTTCTCTTTTCTGTCTACTTTTTTGTACCCGGTATCTGCGACAGTTTTCTTATTTTTCTTTTTTCGCAACCGTTTTTCCTCCTTTCGGTTTTCCTGTATCCGGAGACTGCTTGATCTGTTCCGGATCTGTTTCATAATAGTTTTCAGTTTCATATTTTCTGACGGGTGGACGAAGAAACTTCACCCGGATCATATGCATCAGAACATCTTCCAGATGCATCCCGTCTTTTTCGTACATGGCAAATAAAAATGCCGGTAACATCAAAAGCACCATGACTGTTGCTGCATTACTGTTTCCCATCACATTACGCAAGAGGAAATAGCTTGGAATTCCCATTGCAGCACCTATCCCGATACAGATCAACTGTCTTTTGGTCAGGTTAAATGCTACTTTATTCTTTACCTTCGTTAAATCCTTCGGTACGCTGACATATGCCATGATTTTCACTCCTTCCTGTAATTTAGTGCGCGTTAAATATCGACTTACTTAAGGATGCCGTCTTAAAGAGGCTATAGCATAAGATTACTGTGTAAGCCATAACGCCAAATAATGAAGAACTCAGATTATCTGAATACTGGATACCTGCAACAAGCACTGCATAGATTGCAACGCATACCATCATCAGAAATGCCTGGAAAGCCAGGGCAAAGAGTCCTCTGAAATAATTCGTGCCGATCTGTCCCCATTCTCTGTTACTCATAGTTGCGAATGGAATCGGCGCAACTGAGGTATATAGGTAAATCTCTATCATACGTCCATACATGATCACTGTGATCAGTACAGACAGGATTCTCATACAGAAGCCGGCGATAAGGGTTTCCAGCGCCAATACAACAAGTTCTCCGATTTCCATACTTTCCAGTGTTGCGGAAAGATCCGTCAATGCCGAAGAAATATCAATGGCGGTACTTCCTGTGATAACACCGGCCGCAGAATTAACTACGTGCTGGCCCACATCGAATACCGCCATTGTGATCGTAAATGTGTTACTCACCAGATATACAGCAATCCACATTTTTACGAAGTACTTGAAAAACATCCAGGTATCAATATCATGCATGTTGTTGCGCTCGGTCAGCATAGAAATCAATTCGTAGCAGAGTACGAGTGTGATAATAATACCTGCGATCGGCATGATCACGGAATCCGATAAGTTCCGGATCATACTGAATATGCTGCCGTTCCACCCTTGCGGGGTCTGTCCAACCTGGGTAGCGATCTCACCGGTCTTTTGATTAACATCAGTAAACATCGTGTCCAGGTTGGAAGTGATCATCCCGGTTAAGAGTTCCCTCATCCATTCCTCAATCGCATCAAAAATCTGACTGAACATGGATCTCTACTCCTTTCTCTTAACCAAATAATCCACTCAGAAGCGGGATCAGCTGTGTTCCGATCAGGATAACACCACCACCGCTCATCAGCTGCTTAATTCCCTGGGATTTTGCACCCGGGTTGTCGTTTCCATAACCTTCCATCAGGTTGATTACGCCCCAGACACCAAGGCCGGCACCGATTGCAACGACCAGTGTCTGAAGAATATTGATTGCACTGCTAAAAAAAGCCATAATCAAATGTGTGAACAAACGCTTTTTCTTATGGTCTGTAAGCGTTTGGCTCTACTCCTTTCCCTTTTATTCAGACCTTTTTTTACCTGTTTTATTTGCAAGGCGATCTTATCTTTATCTTCACTTTTTTCTCCTTTCTTCCTACTTTTAGATTTCTTTCTTGAAAAAACATAAAAAAATAGAGCATATAGATGGATTTTTCTACATGCTCTATCGCTTTTTGTTCTTTTTACAAATACTTGAAATTTTTTACTTCCTATCCAATTTTTTTGCCAGCACAAAATTAAACAAAAATGCTACTGTCACTATTAAAATACATATTATCGTAATCCACGCTGGTACTTTCATATCAAATTGAACTCTTAGCAACAAAGAAATTGCTAAAAATATACCTCCTATAATCTCTATAAAATCTAGGATCCTTTTTTGCATCATCTGAATTTTTTCCCTTTCTTTTACCCTATCAAACTTCCATATTCCATATTTTGATTGAATATCTGTGATATCTTCATCAGATATAAGTTCATCCAAAGTGACTCCAAGCTCCATTGCTAACTTTTTTGCTGTAATTAGATCTGGACATCTTGAACCGTTCTCCCATCGGCATACAGTTTGTCGTGATACGTACAGTTTATCGGCAAGTTGTTGTTGTGTATATTTTTTTTCTTCTCTGATTTTTTTAATGTTATCATTTAAAGCCATACTTCTTACCTCTCTTTCATTCATATCATATAATGATACCATTAAAAAAGAAAGAACCAGCATGGTTTTCCTATGTTTCCACTTTGGTAACATAGGAATTTTCTTAATTAATGATTTCAATTTGTCTTATTTCATCCTCTGTTACATCAATCCGAAACATCTCAAACTCTGTATCTTTTGAAAATGTCAGATTATGATTCAGATATTTTTCAACATCAAAAGCATTTTTCTTATCATAATCGGCAAGTTCCTTGTACCGTTTGTGCTTTGTGATGTCATACTTGTTGCTTAAAAACGGCCGGACTCCTCGAAGCTGTAAGATACATTTTTCTCCATCCATGACCGCCAGCTCATCTCTACTCATCAGTTCTTTTCCAGTCTTTTGATAGTTCAGTCCATAGGACCGGTTGCTGCCTCTGGTGTCTGATGTGTTGTAAAGATCAATGGTTTCCTTTCCCAGAGTTTCTGATATTTCTTTCAGTGTGGAACTTTCCTTTCCCCCCAGGAAAAGAACAGTGTCACAGTTACCTGTGATCGTCTCAGCAGCATCCTTATAGATGGTTTTCAGCTGAGATTGTGACTGCAGAATGATAGAAGCGGAAATTTCCCTGCTTCGGATCGTAGCAATCAATTTGTCGAATTTTGGGATCTGTCCGATATTGCTGAACTCATCAAGAAGCAGTCGTACATGATAGGGAAGCCTGCCGCCATGCTCATCATCCGCCTTATCACAAAGCAGGTTAAAAAGCTGGGTGTACATGATCGCTACCACAAAGTTGAATGTGTCATCTGTGTCGCTGATGATGACAAACATGGCTGTTCTCTGATCACCGATCATATCCAGTTCCATTTCGTCATACGACATAATTTCTCTTAGTTCCTGAATGTCAAATGGTGCAAGTCTGGCACCACAGGAAATCAAAATCGATTTTGCAGTTTTGCCGGCTGCAAGCTTGTACTTGCGATATTGCCTTACTGCAAAGTGTTCCGGATTTTCTGCTTCCAGTTCTTCAAACAATTCATCCACTGCATTTTTAAATTCTTCATCATCCTCCCTGGTCTCACTGGCATTGATAAATTCCAACAGAGTAGAAAAGTTCTGTTCTTCCTCTGGTGCCTCATACCAGATGTATCCGATCAGTGCAGAATACAAAAGACGTTCGGCCTTGACCCAGAAATCTTCCGTTGATTTTTCGCCTTCACCCTTGGTATTTGCAATAATGGTATTGACCAGCTTTAAGATGTCTTTTTCACTCCGGATATAATGGAACGGATTGTAATGCATGGACTTTTTAAAGTTGATCGTATTTAATACCTTGATCCGGTATCCTCCATTTACCAGCATCTTCCCGCATTCAACGATGATCGTTCCCTTCGGATCAGTGACCACATAGGACACGTGATCCGTCATCTGCATAAGATTGGGTTTTACATAGAATCTTGTCTTTCCGGATCCGGAACCACCGATGACGATCACATTCTTATTTCTGGCATACTTTGGGGCTTTTGGCCGGCTGTTCATGGTCAGACGTTCCGTTTCTGTGAGGATGACATTGTTTTCAAAGACCGGATCCATAAAGGGTTCGATGTCTTTTCTGTTTCCCCATCTTGCAGATCCATACTCCACACCTTGCCGGAACTTCTTTGCATTTTTAGAACGATAGTAGACCACCAGTTTTAATGCACCTGCAACCAGAACACCTACTGTAAGATCCTGCAAAGCGATACTTGGCAGCCAGCTTAAAAATGCCAGTCGGAAATTGACTAACATCACGCCAAGTCTCTGGACCATGCTTTCTCCCAGGCAATGCCGGTACAGCCAGGATCCTTTATCTGCTACATAGAAGATAAAGAAATATGGGAGATTTAAGATCACCAGTCGTTTGACCTGGATCTTCTGTAATTTTTCCCGGATCATCGTTCCTGACCTCTGGATTTTTGTCTCTGCTTCACACGCTGGCGGTGCTTTGCTTTTCTTTCTACAGATTTCTGCAGTTTCTTTCTGACGGATGGTTTCTTCGCCTGTTTCTTTTTCAGTTCTACTCCGGCATATTCCCGGAAAGCCGCTGTCATCACATCCACATCTTTAGCCTTAAAGAAGACCAGATATTTTGGTGGATCAGCACCGACTTCTTTTTTCAGGCTGTAATCAATCCCGTACTTTCTTGCCACACGGTCAAAGGATTTGATATTTTCATCTGTGATCTTTATGTTGGAAAGCTGTACTCCCTGTGCATTCAGTTGCTTGATGGTCTGCTTTCCATGTGGCTTTTTCTTTTCAATCTTTTTTCGGGCTTTTTCCCTTCCTTTCTCCTGAGCCCGTCCGGTCTTTTCAGCCATTTTCACCTGCGTTGCTTTCTGTTTCCTCCGGTTGTCCATTTCCAGGAACTTCCGAAGGGCTGCTTTTAGCACACTGGCAGTGATCTTGACTCCCTGGATGCTCAGGCTGATCACTTTCTGATTTACTTCTTCCTGCAATTACCCACGTCCTTTCTTTCCTTTCATTTCAGAATGAAGACGGGCAATACAATATCCGATACATGGAACATGTTTTCCATACGGACAGCCACCACATGGTGTTGTTTTTACTGCTTTTTTCTTTTCCGGAAGCAGATAGTGGCACTGTTTCAAGCTACAGCCTTTCTTTTTGCCTCCCCACCAGTAACAGTACTTGCAGGACCATGGCTTTTCTTCGCTGTACTTTCTTCCCTCAATAGCTGCATTTGGTTCTATAATCAGATCTTTATTAGTCTTCATTCTGTTCTTCCTCTTTTCTCATGATTTCTGTCAGTTTTTTCTCTGCCTGACTTCCGGCAACAATGAGACAATACAAAACTGTAAATATTGCCGCTGCTCCCAGAAGAGCAACAAAAATAATGATATTTCTCATGGTTTCTCCCATCTAAAAAAGCGTCCACAGATTCCTTTCGGTTTCCATGAACGCTCATTCTTATTTGATTAGTGTTTCTTTTTTCTCATAAATGCAACGGCTCCTGTACCAGTCGCACCAATGCCGAGAAGCATAAACCACAGCCACAGATTGGTGTTATCCCCAGTCTTTGGTGAATCACTGACAGGTTTTCCACCTTCCGGTGTCTTTTCTGCCGGTTTTTCCTCATCTACCATGGTTACATGCTGTACTTCACTAGTATCCTTTACTTCGAATTCCACATCTTTTGCAACCAGATAGCCATCCGGTGCTGTTTCTTCACGGAGAGTGTATTTTCCGATTGGAAGCATTTCGATGTAATGTGCTTTCTCTGTACTAATCCAGCTTTCGACAACTTTTCCATTCTGATCAAGGATCGTGAGTTTTGCTCCCGGAAGTTCTTTTCCGGCGATATCCTGTTTGGAGATTTTCACCTTCGTCACATCATCCTTCATCTCAACTTTCTGCACATCGGCAGTATCTTTGATGGTGAACTTCACGCTTTCAGCTGTCACATAACCATCGGCCGGTTTTGTTTCAACCAGTGCGTATTCTTTTCCGACAGTCAGCTCACGGATCACATGTGCTTCTTTACCGGAAGTCCATTCATCCACGATATTTCCATCGGCATCTACCACTTTCAGCTTACATCCTGGAAGTTCTTTTCCGGTTGTCAGACTGGATTTGGTAAATTCTACAACGGTTGGCTGATTCTCAAATGTAAAATCATAGGTTACAGTCGGCTGATTTTCACCTGCATACTCAAAAGTAAATTCCTTTACTTCATCGTTGGTTACGAATCCATCCGGTGCATAGAGTTCTTTTACATAGTAAGTGGCTCCTATTGGAAGATCTGCAACAAATGTGATCTTTCCTTCTTCATCCGTAGATTTCAGTTCAATGATCTCATTGGCTTCGATCAGGACTTTACCAGTTGTCTCAGACTTAATGTCTTCTTTGGCAAATAATCCAAAGATAGCGCCTTCCAATGTACGGTCAGAATCTTTTTCTTTCTTAAGTACACTGACTTCTACTCTCTGGCGGTTGTTCTGCCAGTCTTTGTCATAGACTACAACTGGTGTATTCTGATCCATGTAAGTCAGATCTACATGACGGATCTCACCATCCAGTACATGACCGTAAGCAGTTCCTGTTTCTTTCACATAGTATTTACCAAGTGGAAGATTTTCCAGTTTTGCAATACCGGTTTCATCTGTCTTTATTGTTGCAATCAGTTCATCCTTTTTATAGTAATCGTCACTGACGCCATCGGCAGCCTTAATGTCTTCCTCAGCATAGACTTCAAACGTAACATCTGTCAGCTTTCCAGTTACATAGTTGAAAATGTGTTCCACCACACCTTTGACCTTATCGGCCAGTGTAACAGAATCCAGGAATTCTCCCTTCTTGTTGATTATGAGTTCACCAACCGGTACCTCGTCCTTCATTTCCACTTTTTGAACCTCTCCGGTATCTTTGACTGTGAATGTCACATCATTGGCTACCAGATAACCATGTGGTGCAAACTCTTCATGTAGGGTATAATTCTCACCCACTTTCAGATATTTGATCACATGCGGTGCATCTTTGGAAGATGTCCAGCTGTCTACTACATTTCCATCTTTATCCGTTACTTTCAGATAAGCTCCATCCAGTTCTACACCGGTTGTTGCATCTGATTTTGTGATCTCAACAGTTGTCGGCTGGTTCTTCTTTACGGATTTTAATGTTACTGTCTGTACATCCTGCCCCTGATAAGAAGCATCAAATCTCAATACTTCATCCGAAGATACGAATCCATCTGGTGCTTTCAGTTCTTTTACATAATAGCTTCCAAGTGGAAGATCCAGTGTACATGCTGCCTGACCTTTTTCATCAGAAGTCATTTCCTGTAAAAGAGTATCTGCTTTAACGATCACTTTTCCATCTTTCGTCTGAATGTCTTTTGCATTGTAAATACCGAACACTGCTCCGGCTACTGTATTGCCTGTCTCAGCATCCTGTTTTTCGACCGTAATCGACACTTTCTGTCGTTCATCTGTGACAGAGATTTCTTTCTCGATCACTGCAGTATCCTGATCCGCATAAGCAAATTCGACATTTTCCGGCACAGTATTTAACACATAAGTGTCCGGTGCATTCTTCTCTTTGACATAGTATCTGCCAAGTGGAAGATTCTTTACGGTTGCATAACCATCTGCATCCGTTGTGACGGTTGCTACCAGTGCATCCTTTGCAAAATACAGAGTTCTCTGTCCATCTGCATCTACCTGATGATCGGCAGTATAGATATCCTCTGCTGCATAGACTTCAAATTCAGCACCTGCAAGTCCAGCCATTTCATACTGGAAGTCCTTATCAAATCCCTTTAACACTTCACCCTGTTTATAGATCTTTAACTGACCTTTGACCGGGGCATTGGTATATTCCACATCAATGACTGCATCTCCTGTGACAGGATCGGTCAGATAAGCAGTATCTGTATCAACTTTTACTGTCACATAGTTTTTGGATATTGTGTACCCATCGGGTGCCGTCACTTCCTCAATTCTGTAGTTACCAGGTTTCAGATTCTTTGGCAGTACCAGGTATCCTTCCTCATTTGTGAAATAGGATTTGTGTACCGTTGGCTTCGGATAGGATGTTGTCTGTTCCACATATTTCTGATTATCCAGGTCGTATACCTTGAACTCAGTATTAGCCAGGAGTACAGATTTCTGTGTTTCTGCATCCTTTTTGATGATCTTTAATTTTGCTTTGAATTCTTTATCCAGCAGCACTCGCCATGTCTGCGGTGTATCCGGATAATTCTCTGTGATCTTCACTACAAAATCATCGACCGGTGCATAGTTGTGTTTGCTTGTGGTCTCTCTTACCACATAAGTTCCATATGGAAGCGGAATCGATCTTGCATATCCTTTTTCATCGGTAAACATTTCTGTCTGGCCATCTGCAGTCAGTACAACTGGTCTGGCTGAATCAAAATCATAGCTTCCATCTGCTTTTACTTTCAGATCACTGACAAGCCATGCCGAAAAACCAACTCCCTGCAGAAGGTCTGCATCGGTCTTCCCGTTGTTTGCTGCCTTGATAATCTGGAACGGCTGCTTGATGACGGTTTCTTTACATACAGAAGTTCTTTCTACTGTCGGAACAGTAGCACCTTCGTAAGTACAGTCCACCTCATGTTCTGTCGGATCCAGTACGTATCCCACCGGAGCACTAAGCTCTTTCAGATAATACTTTCCAAGATAGAGATCCGATACAGAAGCTTCGCCATTCTTATCCGTTGTCAGGGATGTGATCAGGCTGTCTTTCTTATGGATCGTTCCGGTTCTTCCATCCGGATGAACAATATCTTCCCTTGCATAAAGGCCATATACTGCACCTTCCAGCGTTGCATCACCCTGTGCTGCATTCCCTGTCTCAGCATCCTGTTTTGCAATATTGATCTTTGCATTTACACGTTTGTCTGTTACATTTTTGGTCGTTGTCTTTCCGATAGCAAGAGTCACATTATAAGACTTTGTATCAATCTGATATCCTGTTGGAACAGAGATTTCTTTCAGATAAACAACTTCCTGTGTCTTTTCCATTGTGAGCTGTGAAGCACCATTCTGATCTGTTGCAGGCATCTCTGCAATCAGTTTTGTACATGCAGCATCGGAATAGATCCCGTACACTGCACCAGCCAGTGCATTGCCTGTATCCTGGTCTTTCTTTACAATGGATACCTTGCATTCTTTTGTCCAGGTTACTTTAAAATCCACATATTTCTCATTTCCGACACCTTCCCCGAAAACAAGAGCCAGATCCTGTGTTCCGGATCCTGTTACAATCTTGTAAGCAGAGTATTCTTTATCAATGCTTCCCTTCATCCGAGAAGAAAATGTAGCACTGACGCTCTCTGCCTGATCAAGTGGTGCTGTCAGATAAAACTGTGTACCTCCACTGATTTCTACACTTGCTCCTGCAGCACTGGTTTTACCGGTTGTCACATTTACAAGCTTTACACCGCTTGGCAACTTAAATGTGATTGTCTGCAGTTTATCTGCTTTGAATGTGATCACTCTTGTTCGCTGGCTGTTTCCTTCCACATAAGCCTTTACATTAGATTCGGAAAAGCTCATATCTACAGACGGAATGTCCGGCATATTTACACAATAATTGTAAAGTTCCATTGCCAGGTTCTTTCCTGTTGCATTGGTTCCGGATGCCCAGTCACTGGATCCATTTGCATAAGCTGCTGCAAGATGGGTAATGATGAATCTCTTTCCTGCCGGAAAATCCGGATGTTTCTCATCGAAGAAACCATTCTCATCACTTGCTTTTGTTCCGTAATAGCAGACCTTTGCAAGTGTCTTTCCATCGGCAAGTTTCTGGATCGTATAAGTTCCATTTCCCGGTCCTTTTTTCGATGGTTCAACACAGTATGCTGTCGCATTGATGCTTCCCCATTTCACATAATATGGACAAGTCAGATAAGAACCTAATCCATAGTCTGCGTAATAGTACCAGGAGCCGGCTGTAACTGTGACTGATTTTGTTCCTGTTTCACCGGAAGCAAGCATCATTGGCATATCAAAAGTAATACTTTCGCCTGCTTCAAGATCTGCAAGAGCAACTTCCTGGTCAACAGCTTCCTGCATAACCTCTGAGAGTGTGATCCCTGTTTCCGGATCAACGGTCTCCTGATCCTCCGTTGCTTCGATTTCTGCATCAAATTCTTTTTCTGTCAGTTCTGTTTTGCTCTCCGTGTCAGCAACATCAGTTTCCTCTGTAGACGAGTCAGCCTCAGAATCCTCTGTTTCTGTCTTATCGGAAGAACCAGCATCCTGATCAGAAGAACTTTCTGACTGCGAATCTTTCTGTTGATCCGCTTCTTTTACCACGATCTTTCGATTGATCTGGTAGGTTGGGTGATCCGTTGTCTGTGGTTCTACATAATAGACTGCCTTATAGGAATTGGCATAATCGGTAGAAAAATCATTCCCGTCCGTATCTTTTGCTTCCTGAAATGTAACTTTTACTTTGCTGTCATCCTGGATCGTAAGACCGGTATAATCACTCTTTACATCGAAATTGTCTCCAACCTTGATCTCATAATCCTTTGCAGTTACCACTTCATCTTCATCCAACTGATCCTTGATCTCCTCATAATACGGAATCTTTTTTACAGACCCAGCATCATCAGAAGCATAGGCAACAGCGGGAGAGAGTACCGTCGATAGAACCGTTACTGCAGTCAGTAAACCGGACATCACCCTGCGTGCTTTCTTTTTCACGTTCATTCTCTTAAATCCTTCCTTTCTGATTCTTTTGTGTATGGTTATCTGTTAGTTTCTGCATATTATCTTTTATCCGAAGATGATCGCCTCCTTTCCTGAAATTTGCGCTATTTGGGACAGTCAGCACAAGCTGAGATAACAGCACAAATATATGGCGGTACCTGTTTGTCACAAATACCGCCACATGATTTCTACTGTCATCCTCTTTTTAGATTCAGACATTTTATTTTGATTTAAGATTTAAGCGTTTTCCTGTTTTCTTTCCCGGATCCGTTCCTATATCAGTTTCCATCTATGATACGTTTTCTTCTGGCAGACACGCAGCTTTTCGCTCTATGCATGTTCAAACCAAATATCACTCCGGGCAGGCTATTCATTTTTCAAGGTACATGAAAGTGTTCTATGCAAACCCTTCATATAACGAAACGCTCAGAGCCTGTTTTACAGTGGTCTAATTCAATTTTTTTGAAATTTTTTTAAAATTCTTCGTTTTCCGCCTTTTTTTTCATCGTTTTTAATGCCCTGTTCAGGAGGTCATTTACACTCTGCTGTTTGATTCCCAGATAATCTGCAACATCCTGCTGACGCATTTCCTCGAAATAAACCAGATTGAGTACCGTCTTTTGTCTCTCTGTTAACTCTTTGATCAAAGCGTTCAGAATTTCTCTGTCGATAACATCGTCAACAAAATCTTTTGAAGATCCTCTCATAATCTCCGCATCATCTGTAACATCGCTGTTAGAAAATACACCATGATTGGTGCTGATTTTGCTCTGGCTGTATGCCATACGGTCTTCAGCCTCCATCAGCAGACGGATATACCAGTTTTCATTATCAAAGAACTCTTTATTGAATTCCTTGTTATCGCCAGTTACACTCACATATTCATAGTCATCACAACTATGCAGTGGAAATACGGTTGATTGATTTCCCGCTGTATAAAGCACATATCCGTGATCATAAACAGAGATTGTTGTATCTGCATTGATCATTTCTTTTACTACAACTTTGTGTTCTTTCAAGGATTTCACGCTTGGGATCCTTTTCTCCATATCAGCAACTTTCACGATTTTTTTCAGTTCTTTTAATGTCAACATAAAGACCACCTTTCTGCCTTTCGGCTCCGGGTGGTCCATTCCATCTTTTATAAAATTCCTGCACAGACATAAAGAACTGCAGCACAAGAGGTCACGAACTCACCCGTTTTTTTTGAACGGGAGTCCGCGACTCCTTTGTAACGCATGTATCTGCGTTTAGATTAAGTTTGCCAGATTGCCTGGCTTATTCAGTTGCTATGTGCATCTTCTGATTTATTCTCTGTTTGCTGTTTGCGAAACATGGAATAATCGCCCATAGCATCGTAAGGACAACGCCTTACAAATTCCTGGTATTCGATTTCAGTCATCTTTGCTTCCTCCTTTGTGTCATATTATCAAAATCTCTATTTACAATTATTTTTGCAAAAAAGAATTCAACCTCTATATAACGAAACGCTGAGAGCCTGTTTTACAGTGAGGTACGACAAAAAATTTAAAAATTTTTCGAAATACGTCAAAAAAGCCCGACAAAACAAATACTTCAACAATCTCCAAAACCAGAAAATACTTCTGATCTTGCAGTGTATCCGTAAATGTTTTGCCGGGCTCTTAGTGATTCCAGTCAGGTTCAGCTCCTTGACAAACTCTTGCTGTCTGGTGCGTTCTTGATGATTCCTGCCAAATCCAACGCTTACTACAGACAGCTCATTCTATTCTGTTATGATCCCTGATTCATCATCTTTCGGGAATACGTCCGCATCCTGGACTTTAATTGTTCATCTCTGATGTGGATCGGACGAACCGACACCATATCATCCTTTACAAATATCTCCAATGTACTGCGACATTTTTTGCACTCCACTTCTGAATCGCTTTGTGCGCTCTTTTCAATAAATGCTCCACATACAGAGCAGTGTACATGCCATTTAATAGCACCTGATCCCATATAGGCTTCCTCCTTTAAGCAATAAGATATTTCTCCATTTATTACTCAACGGACCAAAGGGAAATCAAATCCGCCTTATGAGCATCATGCCATCCATTCCGTAAGTGCCAAAGCTACACGAACAGCACGATTTCTATTCTGATCAGATCTGCTTTGTCGATCTGTGCATCCTTTTTTATCCTTTCACCAGCTACCACTCACTCTTTCCGGTATAAAAAATTCCGCTGTGATTAATTAACATGATATTTCAATAGTTTCAAATACATCACCAGTCAGATCACAGATGTCCTGGATCTGAATCTCGGTATCATCAATCCGTAAGTGGACTGATGGATCAAAAAATTCTACGGTTCCAGATAATGTATGGTACTGACCAATTAATGGATTCTTCCATGACTTTTGAAAATAAGTTGCCTGTATCTTCATTCCATATGCCAGGATCCTTAATTTCATATCCAACTCATTTTTCTTTTCCTCAGATAAATCTCTTTTTGGTTCATAAATGATTTCCTGTTGCCGGATCGTTTCATCCAGTCCACGAAGTGCCGCAAATGGAGCAAACTGTTTTGCCCTGCGTCCTACATCCATGGGATGCCTCCTGGAAACCGGTCTTGGTAAATATAAATACGGTTGATATGCACTTGCCAGCACTTTTTGCACCTCCTCTAAGCACGGTGACCACCTATTTGCTCGTTGCGTTCTCTATAAGTAGAACACTCTAGCAGGTTGGATCCACGCATAATCGCATTCTTTCCATAACGCTGCTTTACATTCAATACTGCTTCCTGTAAATGCCGTTCCTTATCGGTCTGTTTTGGGTCATCAAACAGGCTGTACTGCACATAACTTTCAGGAGCAACCCTGTTCGCACACACCTCGATTCTTCGGATTCCGGTATATCTGTCTGCAATCCTGAGATATAAATCTTCCACTGCATCTATGATCTTTTTGGAACTGTTACTTTCTCTTTCGAGTTTTACGGTTCCTTTGGATGCCTCATGCTCATACCTGTGGTCATAGGCGATCCATAAGGTGAGAGAGCTTGTTACCAGTCCTTTTTCAAACAAATCCAGGACCAGATTATCTGTCATTTCCCTTACGATCACAAGTGCTTCGTCAAAAGAATAATTTCGCATCAGCACCTGACCATTTGAAAGGCTGTGTTCCTCCGAATGATAGTTCTTGATGTCACTCATCCGGCATGTTTCATATCCCCATGCATGATCGATCAACAGCTCTGCATCAATCCCAAACATCTTATACAGCCAGTCTTCGGATCTTAAAGAAGCCATTGCAATATCGCCCATCGTATGGATTCCATAACCGGCCAGTTTTTTTTCAGTCCGGGATCCAATCCTCCAGAAGTCACTTAATGGTTTATGATCCCATAGCTTCTCTCTGTAAGAGAATTCATCCAGAATTCCGATATGGTCATCCACATGCTTTGCTACGATATCCATTGCGATTTTAGCAAGATACAGATTGGTTCCCACACCTGCAGTTGCAGTGATGCCAGTTTCCTCCATGACTGCCTGCATAAGCTTTACCGCCATTTCTTTTGCAGTGAGATGATAAAGCTGCAGATAGTTTGTCACATCAATAAAACACTCATCAACACTGTACACATGGATATCTTCTTTTGAGACATACCGCAGATAGATTCCATAGATCTTTGCGGAATAATCCATGTACAACTGCATCCTCGGCATGGCTGTAATGTACTTCACACAATCCGGTATCTCATGGATCCGGCACCGGTTCTTGATGCCAAGAGACTTCATAGCCGGAGTGATTGCCAAACAGATTGTTGACTTTGATCTGGTCGGATCTGCAACCACCAGGTTTGTTTTAAATGGATCCAGTCCACGTTCTACGCATTCTACAGAAGCATAAAAGGACTTCAGATCAATACAGATAATAGAAGTCTGATCCTGACTCACATTGCCACCTCCCATACGTCTTTCCTCTTTTTGTAACATGTATCCTATTTTAACTATCAATGACTGTCTATCTTTCCTGTTTCCTTCAAAATACAGGAAATTCATTTCACATATTCATTGACAAAAGAGGAAATATTGTGTATCTTATAGGAAAGATGTTTCCCTTATCTGTGATTCACATTATAGGAGAGATATTTCCCTTTGTCAAGATTAATTTTTATTTTTTAGGAGACACATTTCCCGTTTTGCCTTGAAGCGGCTAATGAAACTTATAAGACAAGGCTTAGAAAGAGGTATGTTTATGACATTCGGTGAAAAAGTAAGATCATTAAGAAAAGAAAAAAAGATGAGTCAGCAGGAACTGGCCAGTATGGTTGGTGTTTCATATAGGACCATTCGATCCTGGGAAGTAGAAGGACGTTTTCCAAAACAAAATGTTCTGTATCAGAAACTGGCAGATGCATTACAGTGTGACGTTTCTTATCTCATGAGTGAGAATGAAGCTTTTATCACAGAAGCATCTGAACAGTTTGGTAACCGTGGTGCCAGACAGGCTCAGCAGATTCTGGAACAGGCTGCAGCTATGTTTGCCGGTGGATCACTGACAGACGAAGATAAAATAGCTTTTATGGATGAGATCCAGAGCCTTTATCTGGATTCCAAAAGACGTGCAAAGAAATTTACACCGAAAAAATATCTGAAAAACCAAGAGGAAAAATAATAGAAGGCGGGATTATTGTACACCTAATCTGTTACCTTATAGTTACAAGGATATTTCTGCCCTTTTTATTTTTTACTTTTGAGGTGATTTATTTGAGAAACACTTACATATATACAGAAACAAAGAAATTAATCAAGAAATATGGCACCAGGGATCCCTTTGAGATCATGGATCAGATGAACATTGTTGTTGGGGAAACTTCAAGATATAAAACACTGAAAGGCTATTGCTTCATGAGTTGTAAGACAATCTATGTCATGATCAGTAGTTTCCTTTCAGAAGAAGAAAAGATGATCGTTGCCGCCCATGAATTAGGACATATCATCCTGCATCGTTCCCAGCTGAAAATGGCTCCAATGCAAGATGATACACTCTATAATATGACGGATAATACAGAATACCAGGCCAATCTGTTTGCTGCCGATCTTCTGATTGATGATGAGGAGATCGAAGATATGGTTCAGAACGAAGACCTGGATTATTTCGGACTCTGCAGTTCTCTGAATGCAACTCCGGAACTCATGAGCTTTAAACTATACAGCCTGACAAAACGAGGCCAGGCTTATCATATGCCGATGGAGATACAGAGTAATTTCCTGGCGAAATAATAAAGGATAAGCGTATTCTGCAATAAAAAAATAGAGATTTATCTCACTGAAAGAAGGATCATTTATGTCAAGACATATGTATGAATTTGCTTCTTCACACTGCAATGATTTCAAGGATCTCCGCGATGATGATGAAATAGTTATCAATAGGGAGTGGATCCTTAACAAACTTTTCGAAGCAGAAAACGAATAGTATATTTGGTGGCTACACCCCCAAGCCCCTGTAGAATAAATAACGCCAGTACTGG
>NZ_JAJCKS010000027.1:0-46177 GCF_020558815.1 Blautia sp. 210820-DFI.6.14 | reverse complement strand
TATGAGTCATTGGGACAGGTGGCTTAAAAGTTTCGTGAAGAAAAAGTGTAAAGGAATATTGACAATATCACACCTCATATCCGGCTTCCGTCAGCAGCTTTTCAGCCAGCGGATCGCTTTTATCCTCTCTTTCTCCTGCTGCGCCCTTGTCACTTAATGTAATCACAGCCGCCCGGAAAGGCTCTTTTCCTGTTTCTGGCAATACCTGGATTGTATCTCTCACGCTGATCTCTCCTTCCTGTAATACCCGGGCAAATATCCCATTGGACGGCATGATACATTTTCCCATCTGGTAATAGATCGTACAGTGGCTGTGACAGTCCTTGCCAATCTGTGTGACCTCCAGCAGCACGCTGCCACATTGCAGCCTTGTGCCTACCGGAAGTACTTTCAAAGGAATGCCCTGTACAGCCAGATTTTCTCCAAAGGCTCCCGGATAGACATCAGCGCCTTCAGCTCTGAATGCATCGATTTCTTCCTGCGACAGCAGACTTACCTGTCTGTGCCAGTGACCAGCATGCGCATCACCCTCGATTCCCTAGTCCGTACGCAGCCTTGCGGTATCCAACGTTTTTTTCTGCGTGCCTCTTTTTTCGCTGATACAGATGGCTGTAACTGTGCCTGCCTGTATTGTCTGTTCCATCACTATCCTCCGATCTGTACCATCTGTTTATTTTCTGTGATTTTTTCTCTTGTATCAAAGCAATGCATCTGTGGTTTTGCAAGAATCACACGCTGCAGTAGCTCACGGATCTGCTCATGATTTCCCGCCCGCAGGATCTCCCGCCCGTCTATACTCTCACCATAGCACAGGCAGGGCTTGAAATGACCGTCTGCTGTCATGCGGATCCGGTTGCAGGCCGCACAGAATTTCCCATGCACGGGGCTGATGAAACCGACATTTTTCCGGAAGCCCGGAATCTCGTAGTATACGGCCGGGCCATTGCCCTTTCGCTTCTGTACAGGCTGTAACTCAGGATACAGCTTACACAGCGCATCCAGTATATCCTTATTTGCTATCCCTTTATGTGATTTTCCCTCGCCTATCGGCATGAGTTCAATAAAGCGGACGTCTGCATAGCCTTTCTCTGCCAGAGAAAGTACCTGCTGCCATACGGCATCGTTGATGCTCTTCGGCAGCACTGTATTGGCATGAACGGGAATATCCAGTTTTTCTGCCTGCAGGATACCGGCCACTACCTTTTCCAGTGCATCCTGCCCGGTGATCTGCCGATACAGCCGGGGATCCAGCGTGTCCAGACTTACATTAATACAGTCGACACCTGCTCTTTTCAACGCCCCTGCCTGTTTCTCCAGCAGTACGCCATTCGTTGTCAGTGTCACCTGCTCCACACCGTTCAGAGATTTTATCTCGCTTATAAGCTGTACACAGTCCTTTCGTACCAGTGGCTCGCCACCGGTAATCTTGAACCGGGTAATACTAGATGGAAAAGAAGGAAAAGCAACAGAAACAAAGCTGGAGAAAGGTAGAAAGCTGATAAGGGAATTGCTTGATGATAAAAAAGAAATTTCCATCAGGGAATTAGATGAAAAAGCAAAAGAGCAGAGAATATCCGGACGAACAATGCGTGATGTGAGAAGCCGAATGAAGAATGAGTTGGAGTATCGAGTAAATGAAAAACAGGAAAACAGTATTCGATTAAAAGAATGATGGGTGGCAGAGTCATTGAAGAAAATATAAATTTTTATAGATACCCTATCTGCCACCTGCCGTCTGCCGATGTATGAAATTACGAAAATAGATTGCGAATCGCATGCAACTTGCAATCAAACAAGATATAATGAAGAAAAAAGAGGAGGCGATATTTATGGCCAGAACAGCAAATGTATTTGCACGTGTTGAGCCTGAAGTGAAAGAACGGGCAGAGCAGGTGCTTGATAGACTTGGAATTCCAATGTCCAATGCGGTAGGAATGTTTCTGAGACAGATTGTACTCCAGAGAGGAATTCCTTTTGAGATGAAACTTCCAGCTTATGAGGAGCCTGTGGCATATGGCTCTCTGACAAAGGAACAGTTCAATGCAGAAATAGAAAAAGGCATGGAAGATATTAAGGCTGGCAGAGTGTATTCAGCAGATGAAGTTGAAGCAGAAATGAAACAGGAATTTGGTATATGAAATATAAAGTGATGTATACAGCAGGAGCAAAGAAAGATCTGCGAAATATTTTCAGATATATTTCAGAGGAACTGTTAGCACCAGAGAACGCTGCCGGACAGACAGACCGAATTATGGCTGCTATTCGAAAGCTGGACACCATGCCGAATAGAAAAGGCGAAGGAAATCAGCGTGCATCTGTTGTGACAGATACACAAAAAGAAGCGATAAATTTGGGAAGAGAGATATCCAGAAATCAGAGAGGAGAATTATTTATCCATGGTGTAGATGGAAAAATTAGAGCACGTGATTCTCATGGGAATGATCCGTATCCACCAAGAGGGTAGGGAATGAAAGAAAAATGATTAAGATGCTGTTTGCGGAGAAAGTAAGTTTTCTGTAAGCAGCATTTTTAGATAACTTTACTATTGCGGTAGATTACGGTCAAAGTGACAGAGATGCTAAGTATTATAAGATGGCGGAATGTCATAAGCTTGTTAAAATTCATCAGTTAGGGCAAATGTTTCTTGCCAAAGCGTAATATTCAATATGCATAGATGTCACTTATCAATATATGATTTTTCTAAGCGTATAGGAATAAGTAAATTTGGATTGACAGAAAATATAGAAAAGCGTATTATAATAGCAAGAGGTGGGATTTCCCACGTAAATACTTGCATAGGAGGTGTTGGTAATGGAAGCAATGAAAGATTATGTTGCCCATCTGGATAACAAAAAAAGAATTACGCTCAGAGGAGCTGCTTATCAGTATTACAATGTAAAAGAATATGGAAATGGCTGCATTATTCTGGAACCTCGGGAACTGGCAGTGCCAGAGAGCATTTCAGCCAGAACCCTGGCAGATATGGATCGTGCAGTAAGTAACTTTAAAAGAGGAGATGTTTCTCCGGCTATTGACCTGTCAGATTTTTAAAAGGAACAAAGAATGAACTTTAATATACGAATGGGAATCCCTGAAATGCAGGAACTTTGGCTAGATCTGCAGGAGAAATATCGTTCTGGGAATATAAAAAAGAAGGAAGAACAGTTGTATAAAAAATGGGGAAAGGCTTTAAAGCTGTTATCGGCAGATCCAGGGTATCCAAGTCTTCAAACCCATGAGATAGAGCCATTGTCCAGACGTTATGGAATGAAAGTGTGGCAATCATATCTGGAAAATAAAACCAGTGGCGCAATGAGAATGTACTGGGTTTATGGACCAGACCAGAAAGATATTACAATTATCGGATTGGAGCCACATCCGGAAGATAAGAAAAATGGCGCATATGACCGAATTTCACTGTCGGATTTGTCGAAAAAATCTTATTGCATAAGCAGTGGTAGTAAGATTATAATAAATGTAAAGGAAACAAAAGATAAGCTATGGAGCTATAGATTATAACAAGTGAATGAAACATTGGATAATTTGAAAGGAGGAATTGTCGATGGGAGCAACAGCAACAGTGAGAAAATCAGATTTTATAGATGCAATGGAAGAAAATCAGAAAGATGTTCGTAAGATGGTAATGGACAGTTACCACGATATTGAAAAAGGCAAAGGCAGAGATTATAAAGAGTTTTTTGCAGAATTAGAAAGCAGGTATAGGAATGCGAATGTATAAAGTTCTGATTCTTCCTCTGGCAGAGGAAGATATCATGAATAATACGGATTATATTGCGTTCGAAAAAAAGGCACCTGAAACAGCGTTAGAATTGGCAATGGGTTTTCGTAACACCATTGCCAAAATTGAATTTATGCCTAAACAGCATGAATTAGATGAAGATGAAGAATTGGCAGCGCGAGAAATCCGAAAGTGTTATTATAAAAATTATAAGATTTATTTCTTTATAGATGAAAGAAGTAGTACGGTATATGTGCTGAGAGTTTTACATATGTTGGTAAATGCAAAACCGTTATTGCTGAATATGAGGTTGTGATTTTGTACCAATCATGTACCAATTTTGTACCAATCCATTAGAAATATCGTAGAAATACAAAGAGCTACATGGACTGAGAGAATCTAAAAAGTATAGAAAAACAGGCATTTGTAGGATATAGCAAGGATATATAAAGAGATGTTCTGACAATCCCGACAATGAAGTCCTTAGATGGTGTAAATAAGAAAAATGATGTAAATAATACAGCTTCTGAAGCACCTGAAAAAAATGTAAAAACTGAGTCTGAAAAGATTGATTTCTCTAATGTGAAGATTGAGCCAATCTTTGAAGAAATGGTAGATTTCGATACATTTGCAAAATCCGATTTCCGTGCAGTTAAGATTTTAGCTTGCGAAGCAGTACCGAAGTCAAAGAAGCTTCTGAAGTTTACATTAGATGACGGAGAACGCAAAGACCGTGTGATTTTAAGCGGTATTCACGACTATTACGAGCCGGAAGAACTGGTTGGAAAGACAGCAATCGCTATCGTAAATCTGCCACCGAGAAAGATGATGTAAAGATGTACCGTTTTACAAAATAGACGGGATGTACTTCATTTGATAAAAAACTAAAAAAACAGCGATTTACATCAAACTTACATCAATTGATGCAGAAATCGGTGCAAGCAAGAAAAAATCGCATAATTAGCAGAATGAATGGGCAGTCCTGAAATCGGGATTGCCCATTTTAAAACAAACAGGAAAAAAGGAGAAATAAACATGGCAAAGAAAGAAGAAAGATTTGAAGTTACATTTAGAGACGGAAGTCAGCTTAAGGATGAAGGAGTTCGCCAAATCCTTGTAGATAAGGAGACTGGGGTTAACTATCTTTGTTGGAAATCTGGATATGGAGCGGCTATTACACCTCTTCTGGATTCAGAAGGAAAAGTCATAGTGACAAAGTAAAAATCGCATTTGTTCATTTGTAAAGTAATTGTACACAATGGGGCTGTCCTGAAAACGTAGTTCAGCGATAACCTATGGTTATTGCTATAAGCCTCTATGCAGAAAGTTTGTCAGGGAATTGTGTTTATTTTTTGAAATGAAATATATTGCCTATTTTATTCCTGGAAATACCAAAAAAATGAGAATATAAGCACAAAGAAATATAATATAAATACATTTTATTTTTTATATTCAAAAAGTAAAATATATTTAACAAAATATTTTGGAGGTGTGAAACATGGCAAAATTTTTAAGTATGGTCAGTCCGGATGATGTTGAAACTCAAATATTAGATTGGGGACAATTTCAATGGCTAAATGAACCAAGAGTAACAGGAGCACAGAAGCAAATCCTTGGATTAGGACGTATAAAACCAGGAAAAGGACACACACGGCATAATCATGAAGATAGTGAAGAGTTCATTTATTTTCTTGAGGGAAAAGCCAACCAGACTATTGAAAATGAAGATGGCGTACAGGAAAAAGAATTAGGCCCCGGAGAAATGGTTTATATTCCTCAGGGAGCATATCATTCAACCATTAATGTGGGAGATGGAGATCTTGTATTCTTATGTTGTTATCTGAATGCCGGTTCAGAGCTTGCAATCGCTAAAGATGCAATAGAGATTTTACCTCCTAAGAATAACTGGAAAAAAGAAGAATAGTATGGATAGTAAAAAAGGGTAGGATTGTTGGAAAATCAACAGACTATCCTTTTTGACTATGCTTTTGTCAGAATTATTGATTCTTATAATTGAAATCAGGGAATTGAATGGATATAATAAAAAATAAAAAATGCGTGAGTCAAGAGAGAACAAGATATGGATAGAGAATATATTTTACGACTATTACATGCACAAGTAAATATTAATGGACATATTGTTGGAGCTGCTGTCGGGTCTGGAATGACTGCCAAATATGCAGTGATGGGTGGGTCTGATTTTGTGATGGCACTCAGTGCCGGTAAATATCGAGTCATGGGAAGAAGTTCTTATGCGAGCTATTTTTGTTATGGAAATAGTAATCAGACAGTGATGGAGCTTGGTACCAGGGAATTACTTCCGGTGATTCAAGAGGTTCCGGTGTTATTTGGTTTGTTTGCATCAGATCCGGAGATCCATTTATATGAATACTTGAAAATGATTAAAGAAAATGGTTTTTCGGGAATTGTAAATTATCCGACAATGTCTTTGATTGATGGAAAGTTTCGAATTGCGTTGGAAGAAGAGGGAAATACATATCAGAAGGAAGTAGAAGCAATCCGTCTGGCACATTATTATGATTTGTTTACGGTTGCATTTGTGACGAATGCAGAAGAGTCTGAACTGATGATAGAAGCCGGAGCGGACGTTATTTGTGCACATTTGGGATTAACAAAGGGTGGTTATCTTGGGGCCAAAAATGTTCTTTCTATTCAAGATGGAAAGAAATTGACTGATGAGATATTTGAGGTCTGTATGAAGAAAAATCCGGATGCTTTGCGCATGATCTATGCAGGACCGGCCAGCACTCCGATTGATATGCAGTATATGTATCAGAATACTGCATGTCAGGGATATATTGGAGGTTCAACCTTTGAAAGAATTCCCGTGGAGCGGGCAATTTACAATACGACAAAGGCTTTTAAAAGTTACGGCAGTCTGGATGAAAACGATCCAATGATGAAGATGATCAATGGAAACTGGAATCCCGGAGATTATACGGAATTTGTAAAAAAATATATCGAAGAACATTATATGAATGAAATAAAGTTAGCAGATCTTGCGTTAGTCGCACACGTTACTCCTTCGTATCTTAGTACAAAATTTAAAAAAGAAACAGGAATTTCTTTTACAGAATATCTGGTGAGACACCGGATACGGAAGGCGAAGAAATTAATAAAATCTGGAAATAGTTCGTTTAAAGAAGTGGCCGATGCAGTTGGGTATCATGACTATGTACAGTTTAGTAAGATGTTTAAAAAATACGCAGGTGTTGCTCCCAGTATTTATAGACAAGCTAGTTTTAAAACAGAATGAATAATATAAACACAAGAATACTTAATAAATAAAATAGAAAGTAATAATATAAACACAATAATAAGAAAGATAAACACATTTACTGTGTAATCAATAAGAGGTAGAATCTAAGCATAGACAAGAGGTTCTACCTCTTAATTGTATTCACTGGCCGGTGGAAAATGTAAAAGATGGAGGGAGTGGACAGATGAGCAAAACAATAGCAATTGCCGGTACCTTTGATACAAAAGGAAAAGAATTTTTGTATGTAAAAGGTCTGGCAGAAGAATTAGGAATTACTCCATATATGATACACACAGGCGTATTTGCACCAGCCTTTGAAGTAGATGTGACGAACATGGAAGTTGCAGAGGCAGCGGGATATGATATTGAAGATATTGTGAAAAAGAAAGACCGTGCATTGGCAACAGAAGCTCTGTCAAAAGGAATGGAGATTTTAATTCCGAGATTGTATCAGGAAGGTAAATTTGATGGAATCATTTCATTTGGTGGATCAGGGGGAACTTCTCTGGTTACACCGGCAATGCGTGCGTTGCCAATTGGTGTCCCAAAGGTCATGGTTTCCACGATGGCATCTGGAAATGTTTCGCAGTATGTGGGAACGAGTGATATCATTATGATTCCGTCAATCGTAGATGTAGCGGGACTCAATAAAGTATCAAAAACGATCTTCCGTAATGCGATTTTAACAATTGCAGGAATGATCGGCATGAAAGAAAAATTAGGGGATGAAAAAGAAGACAGTAAGCCGATGGTGGCAGCTACAATGTTTGGCGTGACAACACCTTGTGTGGATCGGGCAAAAGCTTATTTAGAAGAAAGTGGATATGAAGTTTTAGTATTTCATGCGACGGGAACCGGTGGAAAAACAATGGAAACATTGATAAGTGCGGGATTTTTCCAGGGAGTTCTGGATTTGACAACGACAGAATGGTGTGATGAGCTTGTTGGAGGTGTGCTCTCAGCAGGAAGTACAAGATGTGAAGCTGCAATCAAATGTAAAATACCACAAGTAGTTTCTGTAGGTGCCTGCGATATGGTAAATTTTGGACCAATGGATACAATTCCTGAACAGTTTTCATCGAGAAATCTGTACAAACACAATCCAACGGTTACATTGATGCGTACAACTGTACCGGAAAATCAGAAAATAGGTGCGATGCTGGCATCCAAATGGAATCAGACAGAAACAGATATGGCAATTTTACTTCCAGAAAAGGGTGTTTCCATGATCGATGCAGAAGGACAGCCGTTTGATGGAGTGGAAGAAAGAAAAGCATTATTCGATGCAATTGAAAATGGAATCGATAATGGACATGTAGAGATTATAAAATTGGACTGTAATATCAATGATAAATTGTTTGCAGAGACTGCAGCCCAGAAGCTGATTGATTTAATGGAAAAGAAATAAAATCATAAATATAAACAGGAGGATTTGATATGTTAAGAAAAACCAGAAGTGAAATTATGGACGATTTTAAGGCACAGGTAGCACAGGGTAAGATTTTAGTAGGTGTAGGTGCCGGAACAGGAATCACTGCAAAGTGTAGTGAAAAGGCGGATGTAGATATGTTAATCATCTATAACTCAGGCAGATTTAGAATGGCAGGACGTGGTTCTTTGTCAGGACTCTTATCCTATGGTGATGCAAATGCGATCGTTCAGGAGATGGGACAGGAAGTATTACCGATTGTAAAGAAGACACCAGTTCTTGCAGGAGTATGCGGTACAGATCCGTTCCGTGTAATGGATATTTTCTTAAAACAGTTAAAAGATCAGGGATTTAATGGAGTACAGAATTTCCCTACCGTAGGATTGATCGATGGTAAATTCCGTGCAAATCTTGAAGAGACCGGTATGGGATATGGATTAGAAGTAGATATGATCCGTGAAGCCCATAAATTAGATCTGCTTACATGCCCTTATGTATTTGATCCGGATCAGGCAAAAGCGATGGCAGAGGCAGGCGCGGATATCCTGGTTGCCCATATGGGACTTACTACAAAAGGAACGATCGGTGCAGAGACAGCGGTTACCTTAGATGATTGTTGCGTAAAGATCCGTGAGATTATCAAAGCGGGACGTGAAGTGAATCCGGATATTATGGTTATCTGCCATGGTGGACCGATCGCGGATCCGGAAGATGCAGCTTATGTGATTAAGAATGTACCGGAAATCGATGGATTCTTTGGAGCATCTTCTATTGAAAGACTTGCTTCAGAACGTGGAATGACTGCACAGGCAGCTGCATTCAAAGCAATTGAAAAATAGATATTCTGAAAATGAACAATAAAAAATATTAATAGAAGTGAGGGGCTATCGGGAAATAGATAGTTCTAAAACAGGGAGTGCATGACTCACAACGAGTCATACACTCCCTAAAATTTATCTGAAAAAAGAAAAAAAGATGGCTAACGACAACCATCTTTCTCTCCATTACATGTTATAATGTAACTATGCTAACAACTAATTATTATAACGATTTTTTTGAATTAGGGAAACAGAAAATTAACTTTAGTTTCTTCGAATTGAGTTTACCTGACGACGATCCAGTCTATACCCTTAAAAAAGTGATGGAGGAATTAGATTTTTCTGGGAACTTTTTATTGACGGTACAAAGATCGAGGCGAATGCGAACCGTTATACTTTTGTATGGCGCGGAAGCATCAATTACCATCTTGCAGGCCTCCTGGATTCTATCGACCAGCTTTTTGAAAAATATAATGCTTTTTTGCAGGAAAATGATTATGGGGCAAAGTATGGGCTGGGAAATGCACAGATGTTTGTGATCGAAGGAATGGACAAGGTCCGGGAAGTGATCGAAAAGAACAGAAAACGAAAGCTTGTAAAACATAAAAAGCTCTCCAATAACCGTATTATAGAGATCGATAACTGTTCTCCGCTTGAGATACGGAAACTTCAGGACAATCTCACGATGATCGCAGTCAGCGAAGGGATCAGATTCGTTTACGGAAAGGGGAAAAGAAAATCTGTGCTCCAGCAGCTGCATGAGGAACTGGAACAATGCGGAAAACGACTGATGGAATATAAAGAATGTTTTGAGATCATGGGAAAAATTTTATCGTACATGGATATGTAAGCAGCGACCGCACCGATTATAATACCCTGATCCCGGTCCTTGAAAAACATAAGAATGCTTTCGGGCGTATTCTGGAAGAAGTAACTGCAGACAGCGGGTACTGCAGTGAAAAAATCTGCTTTATTTAAAACAGAATGAAATATCCAGTTATATAAAGCTGCAGGATCACGAGAAGCGAAAAACACGCGCTTATTCAGAAGATATCAGTAAATATTACAACATGAGGACAGGGATCTTTGAAGATGAACAGTTCTATATCTGCCATGACGGACGTGAACTGCGGCATCTCAGGACAGAGACCAAAGAGCAGGATGGATATACACAGATCTTTGAGGTATATGGCTGCGCAGACTGCAGCGGATGTGAACACAAAGCCCGCTGTCTGTATAAGTATGATGCGGAGAAAGATGCCGAAAAGAACAAAGTCATGAAGATCAATGAACAATGGGAGGAACTGAAAGAAAGATCCCATGCCAATATCCAGAGCGAACGGGGAATCCTGAAACGCCAGACACGTTCCATTCAGACGGAAGGACATTTTGGAGATATCAAGGAAAATGAGAACTTCCGGCGTTTTAATTACCGCTCATCAGATAAGGTATATAAAGAATTCATGCTGTATGCCATTGGAAGAAATATAAATAAATATCATCGTTTTTTATACGAAAAACTGAGAAAATTTGAGGGAAAAACTGCCTAGAAAAAAATGCGGCCGTAAAAATCCAAACAAGGATTTTTTACGGCCAAAAATAGAAAGTATTTATCAAAGTAAAAATATCCTGAACAAGTTGCAGAGCCAGAATGCTCTGTAACTGTCAGGATATTTTTGTTTGGTATTGTCAGCTCTAAAAAACGTTATTTACCGACAGCCACATTGTAAATGGCGGTTTCTTGTTAAAAACTCGAAAATCGTTATAATGAGTTTACCAAATAATAAGGAGGACTCAAAAATGAATTTAGGAGAAAAAATCAAAGAATGCAGAAAGCAGGCAGGTTTTTCACAGGAGCAGCTTGCTGAAAGACTAAATGTATCAGGACGAGCAATTACAAAATGGGAAACTAATAAAGGTATAGCTTGTGCCGGTTCGATTGGAACCATGCAATGATTATGGGTAAAGAGTTTGCTGGAAAAGTAACTCCCAGGCGGGTATGGGATAGCATTACACTTTGGACATTTCAATCTAAATTTCTGAATAAGGAACGTAAATTGATGACCATGCTCAGTTGCCCGAAATGCGGGATACTCAAGCAGGGTGTTCCCGATGATATAGACAAATATGCGGATGAAATTTTAGATAAAATGTGACTTAAATGCTATAAGCATAGAAACACAGATATTCAAGCATTTGCTTTAGGGCTTCGATGGGAAGACACACATTTTGTACAAGGCTTTGTGAAAGAGAAACGAACTTGAAAATAATCCAGTCGATCATGGGGCATAAGGATATTCAGACCACTATGGATATCTATGCAGAAGCGACAGAGGAGAAAAAACAGGAAACATTTGAAGGCAAAATCACAATGAAAGAAGCACAGAGCCTTATTGATAGTTGCTATGAAGAAAGACCAGTGCATTTGTCTGATGATGAGCGTACCGAAGAAGCAGATAAGGTTTCGTCCCGTATTGTTGAAATTCTTTCTGAAACAGCGTTCTCATTTTCTCCGAATGAGTATATTGCTATCCACCGTAAACTATTTCAGGGGATTTATAAACACGCCGGAAAGATTCGAGATTACAACATTACAAAGAAAGAATGGGTTCTTGATGGGGCAACTGTTATGTACGGTAGTGCATCCGAATTGAGAGCCACACTTGAATATGTTTTTTCGCAGGAGAAGGATTTTAGTTATAAAGGACTGTCAATGGACGAGATTATCCATCATCTGGCGGTATTCATTTCAAGGCTATGGCAAATCCATATCTTCGGGGAAGGCAATACGAGAACAACGGCGGTGTTCTTCATCAAATATCTAAGGACACTTGGATTTTCTGCAACCAATGATATTTTTGCGGAAAATGCGTGGTATTTCCGAAATGCACTTGTCCGTGCAAACTATACGAACCTGCAAAAAGGTATTCACGAAACAACAGAGTATCTGGAAGCGTTTCTCAGAAATCTACTTTTGAACGAGAAAAATGAGCTTCATAATCGAAATCTTCATATAAGTGGACTTTTGAATGAAGAAAAAGTGGACATTGGAGATAGAAAAGTGGATATTGAGAATGAAAAAGTGGACATTCAAGACAAAAAAGTGGATATTGAAAGTGTACTTTCCCAAAAAGGTAGTGACTTCTCAGTAAAAACGACGGTTCATATCCATAGACTCTTTGAAAAGTTTGGCTTTGATGAGGTGTTTGGAAGAAGTGCAGTTATGGAGATTCTTGAGCTGAAAGGTTCAGGTGCTTCAAAACTTCTTTCCAATTTGGTACAGGCAGATATTATTGAACCAGTATCTGGTTATGGAAAAGGAAAATATAAATTTAAGAATTATCCGTGATTGCAATGATGAGCAGCTTTTGCAAGGGTATTATTCATGAAGAATGTACTGGGTTTATGGACCAGACCAGAAAGATATTACAATTATCGGACTGGAACCACATCCGGGAGATAAGAAAAATAGCGCATACGACCGAATTTCACTGTCGGATTTGTAGAATAAAACTGAATATGGAACTAAAACACGAGCAGTTAGTCTAGGAAAAATAGGTTAGCTGCTTTTTTTATGCAAAAAGGAGATGCCGTGTATGGGATATGCACGTAAAGATGTAGAGAAGACAAAGAAAATAGCAAAGAAGAATTGAATGTAAAACTCCGTACTGGTCTTGTAGAAAACTATGATGCAGTGTATGTGGAAAGAAAAAACCAGAATTGTCTTTGGCTGAAAGGATTTATCAGAGAAATGTCAAAAATTCAAATAAAAAAATATAGATTTTTTATCCGACATTATTGACGCATAAATAACTTTATGATATTTTATTTTTGGAAAAATGTAAATTATTTAAAGGCAAACCTGCTGAAAGGTAGGGACGCAAAGCGAGAAGGGGCACTGACATATTTTGGCAGGTGTCTTTTTTGTATGCAAAAATGAGTACGAAAACTGGCAGGGACAGGTTCTCTGTATACAAATAAAAGTAGGATGAAGAAGGCATAAGACGAAGAGAGGATTTTTACAAAATGGGAAATTATGAAGACAAAATATATTTTTTAGGTGATAATGAACCGGGACAGACACAGACCATGTCACAGGCCGTACAGAAAACACTGGAAAATAATGGCGGGGTAGGTATAATGACAGGATCTTATGACCAAAACCTGTCTATTTTGTCTGTGGATAATCTGCTGTTGCATAGTACAGGATATACATTCGATACTTTCATGGAACAGACAAAAGGCTCATTGAGAAACTTCTTTTATGACGAGGAAGATATACTGGAGCGAGACCGTTTTTTGCAGCTTCACGGAACAGGGGAAGCACAGATCCTTGCAGCAGACGGTACAGTGAATAATGTACGGCTTTGTAAAGAGGATGCGACAGATGAGGCGGGCAGACAGATCTGGGTTATGTCCGTACAGGTCAACTGGGATCATGTAAATCTGGCACTGCTCAATGAGGCTATCTATTCCGGCTTCTGGTATTTTGACTGTGACGAAAACAGTGAGATTGTGAATGCAAACTGGAGTCATGAATTCCGAAAAATGCTTGGCTATCATGACACTCTGGACTTTCCGAATAAACTGGAATCCTGGTCAGATCTTCTGCATCCACAGGATAAAGAAAGAGTAATGGTGCAGCTTCAGGCGGCAATTAAGGATAAGACGAACCAGATAAAATACCAGGTAGAGTATCGTATGAGAATGAAGGATAATCAATACCAGTGGTTTCGGGCATCGGCAGAAGTAATACGCCGTCTGGATGGTTCTGCCAGCAGGATTGCCGGGATTTTTATTAACATTGATGGGGAGAAAAAAGAAATCATGCAGGCACAAAAATCTGCTGCTTTCCACCGGGCTTTTACGAAAGCAGATTTGTGCGAGTATTATGTAAATCTGGAATCGAATACTTTTGATACCTTTAAGGTTGAACCGTCCCTGATGACCGTCTTTGAACAGAGTTATACGTGGGATGAATTGATTCGGCATTTTGTGGATTCCTATGTTGTGGAGACAGATAAGAAGGCGGTATCCTCTTTTTACGACCGTGGTTATATTGCACAAAGGCTGAAGGGTCTGGAAACCGAATTGGCTTTAGAGTGCCGTATCACTCTGAATGGAGAAGAACGATGGGTCCGCAATGTGATCATACGAGGCGAAATAGAGGATTCAGAATATGCCATGATCTTTCTGCGGGATGTCACGGAGGCAAAGGTAGAGAGCGCACGGCATCTACAGATGGCAGCGGACAATGCTTCCATGGAGCTGCTGATCCAGAGTATTGTGCGGCTGGTTGACCGTTTTGTTGTTTGTGATCTGGAAAATGACAGATATGAATTCTATAACCTGAATGGTCAGATGATATATAAACCTCTGGGATTCTATCATGATTTCCAGATGCAGGTTCTTGAAAAGTATAAGACACTGGAACCATTGGATGCTCTGGATATCCTGACAGCACCGGAAAATATCCGGAAGAATCTGAAAAGTGAAAATGATATTTATAAGTTTGAGTATTGCAGCCTGGATGAAAAGACTTATAAAATCGCTTCTTATATTCCCTTGGAATGGAAGAATGGAAAGCTGGAAAAGGTATTGCTGGCATCCATGGATGTGACACAGGAGAAGAAAGCAGAGATTGAATCCCGTGAGGCACTGAAAGAGGCTTACTGGTCCGCAGAAAATGCAAATCGTGCGAAAACAGAATTCCTTTCCAATATGTCCCATGATATCCGGACACCGATGAATGCCATTGTCGGTCTGACGGCAATCGCAGGAGCAAATATTGAGAGTCAGGACAGAGTCATTGAATGTCTCAGCAAGATTACAGAATCAAGCCGACACCTGTTGGGGCTGATCAATGAAGTGCTGGATATGGCACGTATTGAAAGTGGAAAAATGACGCTGGCACAGGAGGATTTCAATCTGCCGGATTTGGTGGATAATCTCATTACACTAACAAAACCGGTGCTTGATGAACATAAACACAATTTTGATATACGCATTAATCACATTGAACATGAGGATGTCTGTGGTGACAGCCTGAGGATCCAGCAGGTGTTTGTGAATCTGATGAGTAATGCAATCAAGTATACACCGGATGGTGGGAATATTACTTTTTCCATAGAGGAAAAGCCAAATGGATTTTCGGAACTTGGATGCTATGAATTTACGATTGAGGATAATGGGATCGGTATGTCACCGGAATTTCAGAAAATCATGTTTGATCCTTTCAGCCGTGCAGATGACCACCGGACAACTAAGGTTCAGGGAACTGGTCTGGGAATGGCAATCAGCAGAAATATTGTGAACCTGATGAATGGCAATATTAAAGTGGACAGCACCTTACACAAGGGAACTAAAATTACAGTAACCATTTATCTGGAGCTTCAGGAAAAAGAAAAAGAACAGGACAGAAATCTGATGAATCTGCCTGTTCTGGTTGTGGATGATGATAAGACATGCTGTGAAAGTACAGTTGCTACACTGAAAGAAATCGGTATTACAGGTGAATGGGTTCTCTCTGGCAGAGAAGCTGTTGAGCGCTGCTATGCACGTCATGAGCTAAAAAATGATTACTTTGCTGTCATCCTGGACTGGAAGATGCCGGACATGGATGGCATAGAAACAGCCAGACAGATCCGGAAACGGATAGGGAAAGAGATTACCATTATTGTACTGACATCTTATGAATTCAGTGAGATTGAAGAAGAAGCAAAGGCTGCAGGCGTAGATGCTTTTATTGCAAAACCGCTGTTCCGTTCTAGGCTGACGGCTACATTGCGGCAGTTTACTTCAGGAAGAAAAGAAAAAACAGCAAGAAATTATCTGGATGAACTGTCAGAATCAGACTACACGGGAAAAAGGATTCTGCTGGTTGATGATAATGAGTTGAACAGAGAAATTGCTGGTGAAATTTTGCAGATGACAGGGGCAGAAGTGGAAACAGCAGAAAATGGGAAAATCGCAGTTGAAAAAGTGGAAGCTTCTCCGGAAGGATTGTATGATCTTGTTTTTATGGATATCCAAATGCCTGTCATGAATGGTTATGAGGCAACTGCAGCAATCAGGAGCCTTCCGGGTGAAAAGGGAAAACTGCCTATTGTTGCCATGACTGCCAATGCTTTTGCAGAAGATGTACAGCTGGCCAAAAATACAGGCATGAATGGACATATCGCAAAACCGCTGGATATGAATAAGCTGAATGATGTTCTGGAAAGCTGGCTGTAATTGCTTTCCAGATGTATAAAAACTGGTGGAGAGGGGCACCGAAACGATTGTTTTATTGGATAAGGCAGAGATAATTGTGGAGGCAGGATTAAATATGCAGAAAAATGTTTGAAAGAACATAAGGAGAACGCAAAGAAAAGCTAAGTTTTGTGTAAAGAAAAAAAGTTTGCTGTTAATTGTCGGAATCGTGTGGATGATAGCGGGCGTTATGTTTACAAGAAATTATTTTTTATATAATCAATTGGTAGAAGAGGAGCAGAATTAAGAATGAAAGAGAATACGTATAAACCACAGATTCCGGACATGATGGAAGCAATATTTGATGCAGCGTATCTGACTTTTGATCTGGTAGCCGCAATTTTGTTTTTTATATATGCAAAAGGAAACACATTATTTGTACTTTATGGAATTCTGACATTGACGCTTTGTGGAGGAGATGCTTTCCATCTGGTGCCAAGAATTATCAGAGCAGTACGCGGAACCAGCGATAAGATAAAAAGACAGCTTGGTATAGGATTACAGGTATCGTCGATTACAATGACGGTGTTTTATATTATTCTGATGTATATCTGGAAGTTTACATTCCCGGAATTTACGCTACCGGTAACAATTGAGGCCATCGTCTGGATATCGGCGGTTGTCAGAATTGTGATATGTCTGTTCCCGCAGAATAACTGGTGCACAGATGAAGGAAACATGAAATTGTCGATCATCAGAAATACAGTCTTTGCAGTGACAGGGATCGGAGTCATTATTCTGTATGCGATTTCTGCAAATGCAAATGGATATCATATGACAAGGATGGTTGCAGCGATTATTATTTCATTTGGTTGTTATATTCCGGTAACGTTATTCAGCAAAACAAAACCGAAGGTTGGATTGTTGATGATTCCAAAGACATGCGCCTATATGTGGGTTATAGCGATGGGACTCCAGCTTTTGTTTTAAAGCGGTAAAATTATTTATTTGCGTTATCTGCATAATTTTCGCTTGGATCAACAGGAAACTATATGGTATTGAACAACTGTGCGTTGCATTCTCGTTACTTCAGTGATGAGTTAGACGCACTATTTTTTTGAAAAAAGGCAGAACAAATGTTTGCGAAATGTTCTTGCATATGGTATAATAAAAACATGGAGGAAAATATGTTTAATATCAATAATAATGAACTTTCATATGGTAGAGGATATGTGTATTCCCTGCAGTATCATCTGGTATGGTGTACAAAATACCGGAAAAAGGTTTTAAAAGATGGTATTGATACAGAATGCAAAGAAATGCTCTATGACCTTGCAGAAGAATATAAATTTCAGATTCTGGCAATGGAGGTTATGCCGGATCATATCCATCTGCTTGTAGATTGCAGACCACAGTTTTATATCTCTGATATGATCAAGATCATGAAGGGGAACATTGCCAGACAGATATTTCTTGCTCATCCAGAACTGAAGAAGGAACTTTGGGGAGGGCATCTGTGGAATCCATCTTATTGTGCAGTAACGGTGAGTGACAGGAACAGGGAACAGGTATGTTCTTATATCGAGGGGCAAAAAGAAAAGCAGTAACCTGAAAGAACCCGTATTTATATTTGTAAGAAAGAGGAAAAAGATGAGGACAGTATCCAGTTATGGTGTAGAACTGCGAAAACAGAATATTCCGATCCGCCAGACACTGGATATTTATCGTTCTGCGGTCAGTTGTCTGATTGAGATCTATGCCCAGACATGGGATGAACTGGCAGTGATCACGGAACCTAAAAAACGTTTCAACACGGCAGAACATCTGGTGCATACCACCAAAAAGAACCAGGCAAGGTTTGATTTTGACCTGCGATTTCCAAAGATGCCTTCTTATCTCAGAAGGGCAGCTATCCAGCATGCCCTGGGAAGTGTATCCTCATATAAGACAAGGCTGGAACTGTGGGAAAAAACGGATCAGAAAGGCGGCAGGCCGAAGCTGGTGTGTGATAATCATGCCATGCCGGTATTCTACCGTGATGTGATGTACCGTGAGGATACAGAAGAAAAAGATAGAGCGTGCCTGAAACTTTATGACGGTCATGACTGGAAATGGTTCCGGGTCAGCCTCAGCCATACAGATATGGAATATCTCAGAAAGAACTGGGCAGGAAAAAGAGCAACAGCTCCCGTGTTGGAAAAAAGGCATCGTAAATACTTTCTGCGTTTTTCTTATACAGAAGAGGTGCTGTTTACAAAGACACCTGTAAAAGAACAGGTCATCTGCAGTGTGGATTTAGGACTCAATACGGATGCAGTCTGTACCATTATGCGGTCAGATGGAACTGTCCTGGGAAGAAAGTTTATTGATTTTCCCAGTGAAAAAGACCGGATGTACCGTGTGCTGGGACGGATAAGCAGATTCCAGCGCGAGCATGGCTCCGCACAGGTGAAAAGCAGATGGGCCTACGCGAAGCGTCTTAACACAGAACTTGGAAGAAAGATTGCAGGAGCAGTCACAGGATATGCAGAAGAAAACCATGCGGATGTGATCGTGTTTGAGTATCTGGAAATAAAAGGAAAGATATCCGGAAGAAAGAAACAGAAGCTGTACCTGTGGAGAAAAAGGGATATCCAGAAAAGATGTGAACATCAGGCACATCGCAGAGGGATGCGGATTTCCAGGATCTGTGCGTGGAATACCAGCAGACTTGCCTGTGATGGGTCGGGAACGGTTGCCCGCGACCCGGGCAATCATAGTTTATGTACATTCCAGAATGGAAAAAGATATAACTGTGATCTTTCAGCGTCCTATAATATTGGAGCAAGATATTTTATACGGGAATTCTTAAAACCCCTTCCGGTAACGGAAAGGTCTTTGCTGGAGGCAAAAGTCCCTTCAGTAAAGCGTAGGATCTCATGTGTATATGCGGACTTAAGAGAACTATTTTCAGAAATGGAACTCTTAAGAGCAGCATAAACACAGGCAGATATACAGCGGATTACCTGTGGTGTGGGAACCTGCCATATCTGGCATGGAAAAAAGCGCATGACTGCGCATATCCTAAGTTACAGGCGTATCCGCCGATATTTAGCCTTGTCGCTTAAAGCGACAGAGGAGCATGTGACTTTAGTCATGTGGGATCCACAGAGAACGTAACACGACATTAAGTCATATTGATGGCAGTGGCATTGGAATGGGCATTACAAAAAAGCTTGTAGAGCTCATGGATGGCACAATAGAAGTGGAAAGTAAGCAGGGTGAGGGTTCCACATTTACAGTAACTATTCCTTGCCGAAAAGCGTCAGAAGACGATTCTCTGGTGAAGAAAAACAGTAATCTGTGCAATAAGGATTGCCTGAACGGTGTTCGGATTTTGTTGGTTGAAGATAATGAGATCAACACTGAAATCGCAACGGAGTTATTGACGGAAGAAGGATGTATTGTTGAGACTGCCAATGCTTTCGCAGAAGATATACAAAAGGTTCTTTCTGTTGGAATGAATGCTCATGTTGCAAAGCCTGTTGATATGAATATTCTTGTCCCAACAATGATGAAATGTTTAAAAGAATAAAACAATCTGGAGATATACATCAGACAGAGAACTAAATAGAAACAAAGGAGCAGATATTATGAAAGCATGGGAAAGACTGATCAACTATGTGACAGTGCGTACGCCGAGTGATGAAAAGAGTGAGACAGTTCCGTCTTCTGTGTGTCAGTTTGATCTGGCGAGGAAGCTGGAAAAAGAAATGAAGGAACTTGGCCTGACAGAGGTAGTCCTTGATGATAAGTGCTATCTGTATGGAAAACTTCCGGCGACGGAAGGAAAAAAAGAGATTCCGGCACTTGGATTTATCGCACATATGGATACAGTTTCTGATTTTTGTGATCATGAGATCCGACCGATGGTTACCGAAAATTATGATGGCGGGGATCTGGTACTTGGCACAAGCGGACTGGTATTGAGTCCGAAGGAATTTCCACATCTGACAGGGCTAAAAGGACGTACACTGCTCACTTCGGATGGAACAACGATTCTGGGAGCAGATGACAAAGCAGGAATTGCAGAGATTCTGACTATGATTGAAAGAATCCAGACAGAAAATCGGCCGCATGGCACGATTTGTGTAGCATTTACTCCGGATGAGGAAATTGGAATGGGAGCGGAACATTTCAATCTGGATCAGTTTGGCGCAGAGTATGCTTATACTCTGGATGGTGACAGTGAAGGGGAGATTCAGTACGAGAATTTTAATGCCTGCAAAGCAGAATTTGAAATCAGGGGATTTAATGTTCATCCGGGTGAAGGAAAAGATACGATGATCAATGCCAGTCTGGTTGCGATAGAGATCAACAACTGCCTGCCATCTATGGAGACACCGAGAGGAACCGAAGACTATGAGGGATTTTATCATCTGATCAGCATGCAGGGGGAAGTCGGTGAAGCGAAACTTAATTATATTGTCAGAGATCATGACAAAAACGGATTCGAAGAGCGGAAGAAGACTCTTCGACTGATAGAAAAGAACTTAAATGCAAAGTGGGGCGAAGGGACGGTAACGCTTAAGATTACTGACCAGTACCTCAATATGAAAGAAATTGTAGAAGAGCACATACATCTGATCGACCATGCGAAAAAGGCATGTGAGGCAGCAGGTGTGGCACCATTGATCCTTCCAATTCGTGGAGGAACCGATGGATGCCAGTTAAGCTTCAAAGGACTGCCGTGTCCAAATCTTGGAACAGGTGGACATGCTTTTCATGGACCATATGAGCATATCAGTGTGGAAGGAATGGAGAAGAGTGTGGAGCTCCTTCTTGCCCTGATTCAGGAATATACGAAATAATCTACGGAGTTGCAATAAAACGGTTAACATGCTCCATTGTGGCTTTTATAATCGAAAGATCTGCCTGTACATCGCCGGTCTCCAGAGAGTGATTGGCATTTGGCGTAAGAAAAAGAGGGACTTCTTTTTGTTCAGCCAGTGTACGGATAGAGTCTGTTTCTGCCCATGGATCTGCAGTACCGTGAAATGCAATGCTGCCGGGACGAGCAAAGGAAAAAGTGTCAGTCAGAGGTGTGAACAGGATGCTTTTTCCTTTTATATTATGTCTGGAAGCATAAGCGGAAGCGATAACTGTACCGATGCTTTTGGAAATAAAGAGAATGCTGCCATAGGAATTCCAGTCGATATCCTGCAGAGCCTGTTCTGTTTGTTCATAAGCAAGCTCAAAAGCCTGCTTCATTTTTGCGTGATCACCCTTGACATTCTCAGGGAGGGTTCCATAGGATACAGCGAGAATCTGATACCCATAATGTCTGGCAAGACGGCTTGCATAATACAGGAGTGGTTTGTCAGCAGTATAGCCGACTCCCGGGAAAATTACTGCCAGTTTTGGGGCGCTTTTATCAGAATCATAAGTATATGCAGATGCTTTGTCATAGAGCATTTGCTGATGAATTTTTTCCTGAAGGTCTTTTAAGGTCACAGAGATTGTATAAGGCTCTTCCGGGAGATAATCATAACCGGTGAGAACACCGTTTTCTTCCATGGCATAAACAATGTGCAATGCCCCCATAAGTTCCATATCGTCTTCAATATCAGAAAGTAATTCTTCGTATGTTTTCATCTTGATTTGTTCCTCGTATTTATATTTTATAAAATTCAGTCATGTGTATAAAAACAAAATAATTATTGCATGTTTTATTAAAACGGGCAAGGAAAATTGAAAAACTCCTGTCAGTTACCTGGTTAAGGTGTCAATAAAATTGGGGAATAGCTTGCAAATCACGATCAAATAAAATATGATATAGAGATATAAAATTATACAATGTAAGGAAAATATATGAAAAACAGAAACAAAGGTTTTACACTTGTGGAACTTGTGATCATCATTGCAATTCTTGCGATTCTTATAGGTGTTCTTGCACCGACTTATACCAAATATATAGAAAAAAGCAGGGAATCAACTGATCTTGCAAATGTCAGGACGGCGTATGACAAAGTGGTGATGGAAACGGGAATAGAGGGAAATGAAGATGTAAAGGAGATCGTTCATCTGAAGCAGAAAATAGACAAATGGCAGTCTTCAGATACGGTGACAATTGCGGGAATCTCTCATTCCAATGATGATCCTGATACTGTTAACTGGAAGGGATATCCCGTTGCGGACGGAATATGCGAAGTGTCCATGAATCCTGAAACCGGTATTTTATTTGACTGGAAAACCGGAAAAGGAGACAGTGTAGAAAACGATGAAGTAAAAGAATACTGGTTTAACCTGGAAGAAAACTTCGACAGAGTTCTTCAGGAAAGTAATGCATTGAACGGTGTAACTGGCATCTTTGAAATCGATTCCAGATGCCAAAAATCTACTATGGTTCCAAGGATAGAGACGAAGATGGCATCTGACAGTCTCCTTAAGAAAGGAACCTGGGCATATTATGGAAAGGCGAAGGATGCTAGAAAACGTGCTTTGCTCTGGACTTCTGTTAATACAGATGTTGTCGGTGCGAACCAGAAGATTCCTGTGATTGTCTGTACGGCAGATAATAAATATTATGTAGCAGAATCTACAACCGCCAAACGTACAGGATATGGCCCTGATTACGTTGCGATTGCAGCGCAGATGAGCACAGGCACTGCAAAAAAAGAGCTGGATGAGACCGCAGTAAAATATGACAGTCTTCAGGCCGCATACGACGCATATAAAAAACTACTCACAGATGGAAAATATAAGCAATATAAAAATTCGTTGGATTTTAATATTCATTGGTGAAGGTAACTGGTGAAGATGGTTATTCCTTTGCAGTTTACTGGTTGCTTTTATTTCTCCGACAAGCTATACTAATCTGAGCGACAAAGTATGGATTGGAGGATTTTTATAATGAAAATTGCAGTAACTTATGATAATGGAAATGTTTTTCAGCATTTTGGAAAAACAGAAAACTTTAAGGTTTATGAAGTAGAAGATAACAAAGTTGTTTCAAGTGAAGTGATCGGTTCTAACGGAACTGGACATGGTGCCCTGGCCGGACTTCTGGCAGAACAGGGGATTGATGTACTGATCTGCGGTGGTATTGGAGGAGGTGCACAGACTGCACTTGCGGAGGCAGGTATTCAGTTATGCTCCGGTGCACAGGGAAATACAGATGAAGTAGTAGAAGCTTATCTGAAGGGCGAACTGGAATCAGCAGGAACAACCTGTGACCATCATCATGAAGAAGGACATTCCTGTGGAAACCATGAGGAAGGGGAGTCCTGTGGAAGCAGCTGTGGCGGCTGTGGTTCACATAAACCGGCATTTTCCGGACCGAATGTAGGAAAGACATGCCGTACACATTACAAGGGAACATTCAACGATGGAACACAGTTTGATTCTTCCTATGATCGTGGACAGCCGCTGGAGTTTGTCTGCGGAGCAGGACAGATGATCAAAGGCTTTGATGCAGCTGTTGCAGACATGAAGGTCGGAGAAATCAAAGAAATCCATCTGATGCCGGAAGAGGCTTATGGACAGCCGAATCCGGATGCGATCTTTACTCTTGAGATTGAACAGCTTCCGGGTGCAGAGGACCTGACAGTAGGTCAGCAGGTATATTTGTCTAATCAGTATGGGCAGCCTTTCCCGGTCAAAGTTACAGCCAAAGATGAAAAGACAATTACATTTGATGCCAATCACGAGATGGCTGGTAAAGAGCTGAACTTTAAGATCGAGCTTGTAGAAGTAAAATAAATGTCGAAGAAGTGCGGAGTTTGTCAATAAGTTTCGAACTCTTTTGATGGACGTACACAGTGCGGCATGCTAGTATGGAAGAAAGAAAATTATGTAGCTGTCTGGCGGCATTAAAGGACAGTGATATGATTCGTTTCTGCTTTATTCTGTGCGGCATGCCGCTTCTTTTGTTCTAAGACCGTTCTGGTTGAGAAAGGGAAATCTCCATGTTTTACTTGCGTTGTCGGGCGAAATTTCCATGTGTAATGAATAGGATATGATGAAAAAAGACCGGAATGCGTTGTTTCGGTCTTTTTATGTGGTGGAAACTGATCTATCAGGGCATTCTTGAATTATCTGAATTCCACGGCATGTTTTCTTTTCCAGATGGGAAATAAATTTCGCTGGCAGACGTAATTCTTCCGTTGTTCAATGCTTATGGAATGGAAGAATGTTTTCCACATATCAGTATATTCATCTTCATAAGATTCTGTCTTTTGTAATACCGAAAATTCATCGTCCGTCAGATAGCGCAGATAATTTTCACCATCTTTTACATGTACACAGGCAGTTTTGCGGTTATCATCGATGATCATCCAGTGTTCGGAGGGCATACGGTTGGCAAAATGGTTGCCAACCAGCATGATTACATCATTCCGGGGCTCCAAATGACTGACATAGACCTGGTTTTCCAGACTTTGAAAACGGGCAAATTCCCGAAAATGATGCGCTTCATTTGATACCTGGCGCCGGAGTTCGAGAAGATTCATTACATGTGGATTCGTATATTGCTCGACTACAGTACTGCCAATAGCAAACCCCACCCGAAGAAAGTCATAGATTGCCTGCAGAGCGTTCTCATCCGCAGATAATGAGGCGTAGTAGATGTTCATGTATGCAGTTTCAGAGATGCTTCTCCGAATGGAGCGTATAACCTTTTCTGCTTTGGAAGGATCACCATCCACATGGATATATTCATCAAACATTGTTTGTTGAAAGATAGGTTCTTTCTTTAGTCCAATCTGGTTATGACCGACTTTCAGGGCTTCTGACCAGGCATCATAGATGCAGGTCATGATATCCGTTAAGCGGTCCTGGCAAGTATATATTTTCATATTTTTATTCCGTATTCTGATCCTATATGTAAAAGTGGCTGGAAACTGGCAGAGGGAAGTTTAGCCGATCCCAAAATCAGCGAGAGTCATCTGGGAATAAGATTCATTGGAATGTTGTACTTTCCAGGAATCTTTTGCATCTACCTGAACCAGCTGTCGGGTGATATAGGCTTCTTCAATGGGAGTACGATACATTTGTCTGCCACCGCAGGTGATAAAATAATGTGCGCGTTTCAAAACTACGCCCATTCTTTTCAGATTGTCAAAATTCAGACGGCCATATCGTCTGGCATAAGTGATCCGGCTGGCTGATTTTGGCCCGATTCCGGGAACCCGAAGCAACGTGGCATAAGATGCTTTTTCAACTTCCACTGGAAAGTGTTCCAGATGGCGCAGCGCCCAGTCGCATTTGGGATCCAGCAGTTCATTGAAGTTGGGCTGAGATTCGGATAACAGTTCATCTGCCTGGAAGCCATAGAAGCGTAGCAGCCAGTCTGCCTGATACAGGCGATGTTCCCGCAGAAGTGGAGGTGGAGTTCCAATCTGAGGGAGAATGGAGTCATCATTTAACGGAATATATGCCGAATAGAAGACTCGTTTCAGATCAAAGCCCTGGTACAGAGCCTGGCTCGTCTGTAACAGAGTATAGTCACTTTCGCCAGTGGCACCGATGATCATCTGGGTACTCTGCCCTGCCGGAGCGAAATTCCGTTTCAGATCGGACATGTCAAGAGGTGCCAGCTGACAGGCATTTTCCCATGTCAGGATATGTTTCGTGAATTTATTTTTATCACGGGAGATAAGATTCGGATCCTCTTTTTTGAGGGGAGGATTGTTCCCGGGTTTTGCATCGGTATTCTGCATATTGAGTTTTTCTCTGAAGGTTTTCTTGGAATCGTCTGAGAAAATACCATTTCTTAAAAACTGATTTCCCCGGCTTCGATCCATATATGCAGACTTTCCAGCAGCTATCCGGTGAGAGGCAATAGTACTTTGTACTTTTCCCATGGGCTTCAGGATATTCTGCATGGTTTTATTGGGGGCAAGAGAACGCAAAGCTGTTTCTGTCGGAAGTTCCAGATTGACACTGATGCGGTCTGCCAGATATCCGGCCGCGGCAAGCAGCTCGTCAGAGGCCCCGGGAATTGTTTTTACATGAATGTATCCGTTGAAATGGTACCGGGTACGGAGGAGCAGCAGTGTCTCACACATTTTTTCCATAGTATAGGTCGGATTTTTTAAGACACCGGAGCTTAAGAAGAGCCCTTCGATATAGTTCCGTTTGTAAAATTCAACGGTTAGTTCACAGATTTCCTGTGGCGTAAAGGTGGCGCGGCGTACATCATTGCTGGTACGGTTGATGCAATATTTACAGTCATAGGCACAATGATTTGTCATCAGGATCTTGAGAAGGGAAATACATCTTCCATCAGCGGCAAAACTGTGACAGATGCCACATGCCTCTGCATTGCCGAGCTCTCCTTTCTTTCCGCGTCGGCTGGAACCGCTTGAAGTACATGCGACATCATATTTGGCTGCATCTGCCAGAATCTGTAACTTTTCCTGCGTTGTGTAATTATTATTTGTAATCTGTGTGATCATATATCTATTATACAAACATATGTTCGAAAAAGCAAGAGGAACATTTGGGGAAATTGTTAAAATTATTAAGCCGTTGCTTGACCGACCAGAAGCAGGGTGCTATACTTGCCGCAAACAAAAGAAACCGCAAAGATTGTATTTTCCACATCCGTAGAACACAGAAATCTGCTTGTGAGTTGATTTTTATGGAGATACTGCAAATGAACAAAAATAAGATAAACGGAATATCCATGATTCCATTCGGGCTGCTGGCCGGTTTTGCAGATGATAAAGAAATCCGGCTCATTGAATTGGCAGAAAACGGGTTTAAATTCCGGCTGCAACAGGAGATTGCGGATGTCGGACAGTTTCGAATCTGTTTTTATAACAGTAATGATTCTGCGTATCGGGAGATTCAGGTAAAGGAATTTTGCATACAGAAAGAGCAGCAGGAACAATTTTATACGGTGTATTCTGCATTTACAGAGCAGGAAGATTTCAGAAAAGAAGTGCAGGGACTTGTCACCCGTTACAGCAGATATATTCGCCTGAAAACAGAATGTGATGATGCAGAACTGGCTGAAGAACTGACCGGTTATCCGGCAGAAAAAGATGAAATTTTTGCAGAAAGTCTGGATCAGCAGAAGAAAGAGTGGTTTCAGGATGTGCCGGTAAATAAACTGGCAGAAGCTATAAATTGTGTATCGGAAGTCGCGTTCGAGCTGGACCACCCGGAATTGTATCAGGCGTATCTGAAAGAAGATATTTCCGCATTCATGGAAAATTACTGGATTCAGAATGGATTTTCACAGGCAGTGTCAGATATCGCCCCAGACAGATTGTATATAGGAAATCAGTTCTGCCATCTGTTGTTTCCAGAGGAGAGATGTCTGTTTGAAATGATGGAAAAAGCACAGAGAGAAAATATTTCCATCACACTTGCATACACATATATCCGTGAGGATATGTTGAAAACAACGGACGAACTGCTGGCAAAAGTGGATAACTGGTGCAAAGAGCGACAGACCACAGTAGAGGTTGTTGTCAATGACTGGGCAATGGTGGGAATTCTGCGAAAGTATCCGAAACGAATGACACCACTTCTGGGAACGCTTCTTAATAAACGAAAAAAAGATCCACGGATGGGTTATAAAAAAGGCGGCCGGATTTTATATGAGCAGAACAGTCTGAATGCAGAATTTTACAGGAAATTTCTTGGAGAAGAATGTAATATTTGGCGTTATGAATGGGAATCCTGTGGATATGCACAAAACTTTCCGGGCACTTTGAATGAAAAAAACAGTCTGCATTTTCCTTTTTATCAGACCAATACCTCCCAGTACTGTCCATTGTACGCAATCTGTACGGATGGTGAGAGAGGAAAACAGAAACTGGTGACGAACTGTCCTTATTTCTGCGAACGGAATATGGTGCTGTACCCAAAACATCTGCATATGACGGGAAGATACAATTCACTGTTTGGAGTAGATACGGAAGTACTGAAACATCCTGAAAAACTGGAAGCATATGTAACAGCAGGAATCGACCGGCTGGTATTGGGACTGTCATAAGGGGTGTCAGACCAGATGGACAGGAACAATAAAATAAGATAACGATGAGGAAAATGCGAATGAAGATTACAGCGGGACTGGGATCGGTGGAAGAGTACGAGCGTTTTGTGAGGGCAGGAGCGGACGAATTTTTCAGTGGGTATGTGCCTTATGAGTGGGCAAAGAAATATGGGACAGTTATGCCGCTCAACAGAAGAGAGGTGCTGGCTTATAATGTACAGATTGGTTCATTCAGTGAAATGGAGATCCTTTCTGCTATGGTAAAAGAATACGGCAGGCCGGTACATCTGACGTTTAATTCTCTTTATTATATTCCAGAGCAGTATCCGGAGATTGCTGAGATCATAAAGAGGTGTATGGAGATTGGGTTTCATAGCTATATTATTGCGGATCCGGCGCTGATTCTGTATTTAAGACGGAACAATATCGACTGTGAAATTCATCTTAGCGGGGAAACAGCGGAAGTAAATCGGGGCATGGTGGATTTCTTTCAGAAGCTGAAACTGAAACGTGTGATCTTTCACAGAAAGAATACGATAAAAGATATGCAAAGTATTATCGCATATCAAAGAATAACAGAAACGGAGCAGTCAGGGCATGTACAAAATGTAATGCCGGAACAGAGCAGGGTGGAATTTGAAGCATTTATTTTAAACGAGCTCTGCCAGTTTACCGGAGCATTCTGCAATTCCCTTCATTGCGATGAGATGGGATATCTGTGTCGTGTACCGTATCGACTGGGAGCTATGAGTACGAGAAAAGTACAAGAATCGACAAAATTCGACAAGTGGAAACAAGAAAAAAACCAAGAAACAATTGATTTTACCGGAGAGGAGCTGCCGGAAAGTATTTCACAGGACACCAACGGTTATCTCTGCGGCGAGACGGGCTGCGGACTGTGTGCGTTATATCAGTTGCAGGAAGCAGGGATCACACACCTCAAACTGGTTGGCAGAGGAAACTATACAGACTTTATGGAAAAAGATATTCGGAATCTTCGGAGAGCTCTGAGTATTCTGGAAGTATCTGACTCGAATGTTATCTACTGGCAGAATCTGAAAGAAGAACTTTTTCCATATGGATGCAGCGAAAACTGCTATTATAAAGAAAATTTCAAATATAAATAGGAAATAACTGAACTGCGGCAGAAGTCGAAAAAATTAGTGTTGCACTCGTAAAAATACAATATATTGATAAATAGTTTCAAAAAACAACTATAAATTGTACAAAATTAAAAGCATGCGTTAATTAATTGACAAGGGTACTTCCTATAGTGTACACTAGCAGCGTGAGAGAGGGAGATCTCACGTTACTATTAATAAGATTTCGGTCTTATTTTTCTTTTAGGAGAAAAGTTAGACGGGACATACGCGGAATAAATTCTATTTTAGAGAGGTGCAAAAATGAAAAACTTTTCACAGTGGGAAGGTTTCAAAGGAAACCGTTGGAAGGAAAAAATCGACGTTCGTAACTTTATTTCAATGAACTACACACCATATGACGGAGATGCTTCCTTCCTGGAAGAACCTACAGAGGCTACAAACAAACTGTGGGGAAAACTTCAGGAACTTCAGAAAGAAGAGCGTGCAAAAGGCGGCGTTCTGGATATGGAGACAGAGGTTGTTACATCTCTGACAGCATATGGCCCGGGATACATCGATGAAGACCTCAAAGATCTTGAAAAAGTTGTTGGTCTGCAGACAGACAAACCGCTGAAACGTGCATTCATGCCATACGGTGGTATCAAAATGGCAGAGCAGGCATGTGAGACTTACGGATACAAAGTAAGCGACAAGATCAAAGACGTTTTCCATAACTACGAATTCAAAACACACAACCAGGGTGTATTTGATATCTACACACCAGAAATGAAAGCAGCCCGTCACAACAAGATCCTGACAGGTCTTCCGGATACTTATGGACGTGGACGTATCGTTGGTGACTACAGACGAGTAGCACTGTACGGTATCGACGCTCTGATCGAAGGAAAACAGAAAGACTTCGCAGCTTGCGACCGTCAGGGTATGAGACGTTATGACTTCCAGCTTCGTGAGGAAATCGCAGATCAGATCCGCGCACTCAAAGGCATGAAAGTTATGGCTGAAGCTTACGGATATGATATTTCACAGCCGGCTAAAGATGCAAGAGAAGCATTCCAGTGGCTGTACTTCGGATATCTTGCAGCAATCAAGACTCAGAACGGTGCTGCAATGAGTGTTGGACGTATCTCTACATTCCTTGATATCTATATTGAAAGAGACCTTGAGAACGGAACTCTTACAGAGAAAGAAGCTCAGGAGCTTGTTGACCACATGGTAATGAAATTCCGTATGGTTAAATTTGCACGTATTCCTTCTTACAACCAGCTGTTCTCCGGTGACCCGGTATGGGCAACTCTGGAAGTTGCAGGTATGGGACAGGATGGACGTACAATGGTAACAAAGAACGACTTCCGTTTCCTGCACACTCTGGAAGACATGGGACCGGCTCCGGAACCGAACCTTACTGTTCTGTATTCTTCAAGACTGCCGGAAAACTTCAAGAAATATGCAGCTGACATCTCCGTACTGACAAGCTCTATCCAGTATGAGAACGATGATGTTATGCGTCCGGTATGGGGCGATGACTACAGCATCTGCTGCTGTGTATCTGCTACTGAGACAGGTAAAGAAATGCAGTTCTTCGGAGCTCGTGCAAACCTTGCAAAATGTCTTCTGTACGCTATCAACGGTGGTGTTGATGAGAAGACAAAACAGCAGGTAGGACCTCAGTATCAGCCAATTACTTCTGAATACCTTGACTATGACGAAGTAATCGCAAAATATGACAAGATGATGGACTGGCTGGCTCATCTGTATGTTGGAACACTGAACATGATCCACTACATGCATGACAAATACTACTATGAAGCAGCAGAAATGGCTCTGATCGATACAAAGGTTGACCGTTCCTTCGCAACTGGTATCGCAGGATTCTCTCACGTAGTAGACTCCCTGTCCGCTATCAAATATGCAAAAGTTAAAGCAATCCGTGACGAAGACGGAATCACAACAGATTTCGTAGTAGAAGGTGACTTCCCACGTTATGGTAACGATGATGACAGAGCAGATGAGATCGCAACAACACTGCTTTCTACATTCCTTGAGAAACTGAAACATATCCATACCTATCGTGATTCCAAACCTACTACTTCTATCCTTACCATCACATCCAACGTTGTTTATGGTAAAGCTACAGGATCCCTTCCGGATGGAAGAAAAGCAGGCGAGCCGCTGGCACCTGGAGCTAACCCGTCCTACGGCGCAGAGCAGAACGGACTTCTTGCTTCCCTCAACTCTGTTGCAAAACTGGACTATGAAGATGCCCTTGATGGAATCTCCAATACTCAGACCATCAACCCGGATGCTCTGGGACATACAGAAGAAGAACGTACAGAGAACCTTGTTCATGTACTTGACGGATACTTTGACCAGGGTGCTCATCACCTCAATGTTAACGTATTTGGTAAAGAAAAACTGATCGATGCTATGGAACATCCGGAAAAAGAAGAGTACGCAAACTTCACAATCCGTGTATCCGGATATGCAGTTAAATTCATCGACCTTACAAGAGAGCAGCAGCTGGATGTTATCGCCAGAACCTGCCACGACAGAATGTAATAATGAGTGAAGAAATCAAAGGATATGTCCATTCTCTGGAAAGCTTCGGATCAGTAGACGGACCGGGCGTCAGATATGTGATATTCCTGAGTGGATGTGCAATGCGCTGCCAGTTCTGCCATAATCCGGACACCTGGAAAATGGGAGAGGGGCAGCAGTACACCCCGTCTCAGCTTCTGAAACAGGCTCTTCGCTATAAGAATTACTGGGGTAACAAAGGCGGGATCACTGTGAGTGGAGGAGAACCTCTTCTCCAGATTGATTTCCTGATTGAATTTTTCCGTCAGGCAAAGGCAGCAGGAGTTCATACAACTCTTGATACCAGCGCCAATCCTTATACAGAAAAAGAACCTTTTTATTCCAAATGGCTGGAGCTTATGAAGTATACTGATCTTGTTCTTCTCGACATCAAGCAGATTGATGAAGAAGAACATATCAAGCTTACAGGACAGTCCAACAAAAATATCCTGGCAATGGCACGGAAATTGTCAGATATAGGAAAACCGATGTGGATCCGCCATGTACTTGTTCCCGGAGGCAGCGATAAAGATGAGTATCTCCACAGGCTTGCAGATTTTATCCATACTTTAAAAACAGTGGAGAGAGTCGAAGTGCTTCCGTACCACACCCTTGGGGTATTTAAATGGGAACAGCTGGGAATTTCTTATCCGCTGGAAGGCGTCAGACCGCCATCCGAAGAACGGATCAATAACGCCAGAGAAATTCTGGGAGCGATATAAACCGGTCAGAAGACTGGAAATAAAAAAGATCTCAATGCCAGTGATGGCAGGGGGATCTTTTTTATGAATATAGTGGTCGGAAATGCTTTTTCTACTTGACAATCCATGCAGTTCATCATACTCTTTTGTAAGATGTTTTGTTATGTAAATTCATAAGTTACAAAGGTCAAGGGAAAATACACAGGAAGGGAAAAGATACAGATGAAAAACTGGGACAATGTAGTTTTGGTGCCGGAGTTCGATGAGCAGGGTGTTGCCTGCTATCGTCTGGAAGGCGGAGATTATGAAAATGAGTATTATGTTATTTCTGAAGCAGAATCAAGAAAGCTTCTGAATACACCGGAAATAGTAGGTTATGAGGTATACAACTGCCTTGTTTCTTCGACTTCTCAGATGCTTTATTATCTGAAGGAACAGAAGAAGGTTACGACAGCAAATATTCTTTCTATTCTTAGAGGCGCGCTGAACTATCCTCTGGAAGAGGCATGCTACAGAGAGCATATCCGTGTTCATGATATCAGCTTTCTTTCCAGTGAGCGTGTATTTGAAAAAGAAGAGATCGCAGGTCTGGAGATCAAGTACAGCAAACTTACTATGGTGCCGGACAGCACACTGATGATCGGTGACATCATTGCAAGTGGAGAGACTCTGATCCACTGCCTTCGCTATGTGACTGATTTTTACAGAGATCATGGCGCAAGACTCCGTAATATCATTATTTTTACAATCGGCGGAACCAAGGGAATCGATATCCTTGAGAAGCTTACTGCAGAGATCCGTGAATTCTGGCCGGAGTTCGAAGGCTTTATCACTGTTTATTATGAAGGAATCTTCAGTACCTATCAGGACAAGGGTGTTTCCGGGATCAACCTTCCGGACGTGGATTTCTACTGGAAGGGTGGTATCGTTGCGCCTGAATTCAGAAGAGAGACACTTTCCATGTGCAGCCCTCTTTTTGAAAAATGTATCATCTACGATGGTGGTGCAAGACGTTATGAGATCCATGAGCATGTAGAAGAGGTTCTGGAATTTTGGGAAGGAATCAAAGAAAGAGCTGACAAGATCGATTTCAAAGAGCTTCTGGATGAGAAACTTGGTTATCCTACTCCGATCAGCTATGAAGACTGGATCAAGGCAAACCACTATCAGAAGGTTCGCCCGGCAGATGCAAAATGGCTGTATCGTCAGGAACTTGGATACATCGAAAGTATGAAAGATATCACATTAAAAGAACTCGCAGAGCAACGTATCGGTGAATTTACGGGCGCACTGCGAAAATATATTTTAGATTAAGGAAAAACGGGGAGAACAAATGAGTGAAAAAATGACAACAGCAAACAGCGCAGAGCAGGGAAAGGTGGATATTGACTTTGCAGAGTGCGCGGTTCCGAAGTGGAGCAGACGCCGATTTGTGACAATGTTTATGATCATGCTTGGATTTACTTTCTTTTCTGCAAGTATGTGGGTAGGCCAGGAAATGGCAGCAGGACTGGACTTCTGGGGATTTATCAAAGCCCTCCTTCTGGGTGGTGCGATCCTTGGTATTTACACAGGTCTGCTTGGTTATGTAGGTGCAGAGACAGGCTTAAGCCTTGACCTGCTTTCCAAGAGAGCGTTTGGAGAAAAAGGTTCTTATATTTCTTCTGCGCTGACAAGTTTTACACAGATCGGATGGTTTGGCGTAGGTATTGCAATGTTTGCAATTCCGGTAGCACGTGAACTTTTTGGCGGAAGCACTGCGGTAGAATGGGTGCTGATCCTGATCGCAGGAGCATGTATGACTGCATCTGCATATTTTGGAATTAAGTCTCTTACCGTGATCAGTTATATTGCCGTACCGCTTGTTGCAATTCTTGGAACAGTGGCAATGATCATGGCAGTTAAGCAGGGAGATGGAACGATCGTTGATCAGTTTGCTAAATCCAGCGGCTCTCTGAGTGTCATCGGCGGTGCAGGACTTGCAATTGGTTCTTTTGTATCAGGAGGAACTGCAACACCGAACTTCACACGATTTGCAAAAAATGGTAAACAGGGAACGATCGCAACAGTAGTTGCCTTCTTTATCGGAAACTCCCTGATGTTCTTCTTCGGAGCAATTTCTTATATTTTTGTTGGCGGAAATGATATTTTTGAAGTAATGATTCGTCTGAATTTGTTCTATCTTGCAATCCTGGTTTTGGGATTAAATATCTGGACAACAAATGACAATGCTCTGTATACAGCAGGACTTGGTCTTGCAAACATTTTCAATAAGAGAAAGAAACCGATGGTTCTGATCTCCGGTGTTATCGGAACACTGCTTTCTGTATGGCTATACTACAATTTCTGCGGATGGCTGAACATCCTGAACTGTACACTGCCGCCGGTTGGTATCATCCTGGTAATCTCTTATTTCATGAACAAAAAGGCTTACGATACAGATACCATTAAGATTGTAACAGTCAACTGGTTTGCAGTTGCCGGAGTTATTCTTGGTGCGATCGTGGCAAACGTAGTGACATGGGGAATTGCATCCATCAATGGTATGGTTGTTGCAGCTCTGTGCTATGTGGTCGGAGAAATGGTTAATAAAAATAAATAATAATTAAAATATAATGACAGAAAAAGATTACCGAAATTGTAAAAGGTAATCTTTTTTTGTTGGAAAATATATAGTACAATAAACAGATAGATGTTCGACTTGAATTGAAACGGAGAGCTCAAATGGCAAAAAAAAGAAGAAAACCGAAGATGGAGTTCCGATATTACCAGATGTCAGCGGGAAGTCCGATCCTGGCACTTCTTGGACAGAAGTGGGTCCAGAATTACGGGAATGATGTGGATTATCTTCATTTTCATAATTATCTTGAGATTGGATACTGCTATGGTGGTGACGGATTTATGGTGCTGGGTGAAGAGGAAAAGCGCTTCTATGGAGGTATCGTTACAGTGATTCCGCCGAACTATCCACACACAACAAACAGCGATATCGGGACGGTCAGTAAATGGGAATACCTTTTCATAGATGTAGAAGGTTTTATGAAAAAATTCCTGGATAATCCGGTTAAGGCAGAAAAGGTGATTCAGCGAATCTATTCCAGGGCTTTGTTTTTTGAAGAGAAGGAGAATTTGTCTATCTCGAAAAAAATCCACAAGATTCTGGATATCATGAGAGATGGTGAAGAATTTTTTCTGGAGGAAGCAAAGGGAGTGCTTGCGGCACTTCTGGTAGAAATTGCCCGGTTAAACAGAGATTCAGGAGAGGATAAGGTTGCGGAAAATGCCGGTAAGCTTACCAATATGATCACCAGTGTGCTGGATTATGTATCATATCACTACATGGAGGATATCAAAGTAGAGGATCTGGCGAATATCTGTCATATCAGTGAGACACATTTCCGGAGAGTTTTTACTTCCTACATGAAGATGAGCCCATTGGAATATATTAATACCGTACGTGTCTACACGGCATGTGAACTTCTGGAGACCACAGATGCCCCGGTTGCGGATGTTGCTCACAAATGTGGGTTTACGACAAATTCGACATTCAACAGAAACTTTAAACAGCTGATGGGAGTCACTCCTCTCGAATGGCGGAAACGTCCGGAAAGCTATGAACAGCAGCTTCTGCGATTTGATATTCATTCAGAAAAAGGATGGTAGAAAAACAGAAAGGAATCATTTATATGTACGACTATAAGATTGTGGAGCAGATCTCCCGAAAGAAAAAAAGCATGTCCGGAGTTCTCCGGAAAGTAATGGTTTTGTTTGCAGTGATCTTTGTGATCCTGGGAATTACAATATCCCAGTCCTTTATGCTGGCAGGATTTCTTCTTGCAGCGCTTTATTTTGTGTTTGATATTTTCAGCCAGAAGGATTATGAGTATACCCTGGAAAATGATCAGCTCAGCATTGATGTGATCTATGGCAAAAAGTATCGTAAGACTGCCCATGTACTGGAGCTGAAGGAGCTGGAAGTCGTTGCGCCGCACTGGCACGAAAGTGTTGCTAAATATAAAAAAAACGGTGGTACGGAGCAGCTGAAAAAATATGATTATACCTCTTATGATGACAATACTCCGTATTACACGATGATCATCAAAGAAGATGGACGAAAGATCAAATTGCTTCTCGATCTCACAGAGGAGATGCTGCACACAATAAAGACACAGCATCCGGAAAAAGTCTATTTTGCATAAAAACAGCAAAATTCTGTGAAATATGTACAAAAAATGAATAGAAAATTTATGAAATAAGAACAAACACCTCTCTTGAAGATAAGAAAAATATACATTCTGTCAAAAAGAGAGGATTTTTTTCATCAAAATAATACGACAAAAATCGTGAGAATGCGAAAAACGAACAAAAAATACAATTTTATGTACGTGTAATAGTGTAAAATATATAAAATGGTCGAAAATGCATATTATATGTGCGGTTATGCAAACTATATCAAAAAACGGGATGCTATAATTGGTTCATAAGCAATTCGGAAAAGAGAATACGCTTAATAAAAGGAGGACACATTCATGAAGAAAAAATTACTTGCAGTATTAATGACAGGTATCATGGCTGCATCTTTTGCAGGAACAGCAACCGTTGTTTCCGCTGATTCTGGAGATGACAACACATTGACAGTATGGGCATGGGACCAGAACTTCAATATCAAATCTATGCAGATGGCTGGTGAGCAGTATGCAAAAGATCACGAAGGATTCGCAGTAGACGTTATCGAAACATCTTCTGATGACTGCCAGACAAAACTTACAACAGCAGCTAACGCTGGTGACTACAGCACACTTCCGGACATCGTTCTGATGCAGGACAACAGCTATCAGAAATATCTGAAGAGCTATCCGGATGCATTTACAGATCTCAAAGATATGGATATCAACTGGGATGATTTCGGAAAACTGAAACAGTCCTACTCCATGGTAGATGACACACATTATGGTGTTCCGTTTGATAACGGTGCTGTTATTGCATGCTATCGTACAGATATCCTTGAAGAAGCTGGATATACACTGGATGATCTGACAGACATCACATGGTCCAAATTCATGGAAATCGGTAAAGACCTTCATGAAAAAACAGGTAAATACCTCCTTACAAGCGAAGCTACAGGCGGCGATACTCTGATGATGATGATGCAGTCTTGTGGAGCTAACTTCGTAAATGAAGACGGCGAAGCTTATATCGTTGGAAACGATGTTGCAGAAAAATGCATCAACCTTTATGTAGACCTTGTTAAAAACGATGTTGTTAAACTTGTAAACAACTGGGATGAATATATCGCAACAATCACAGGCGGCGAGGCTGCTGGTATCGTAAATGGTAACTGGATCACAGCTACTCTGATGTCTACAGAAGATCAGAAAGGTCTCTGGGAAATCACAACAATGCCTAAGGTTGACGACGTTGATACAGCTACAAACTATGCAAACAATGGTGGTTCTTCCTGGTATATCACATCCAACTGCAAGAACGTAGAGCTCGCAGAAGATTTCCTTGCAAGCACATTTGGTTCCAGCACAGACTTCTATGATGCAATCCTTCCGGCATCAGGTGCAATCTCCTGTTATCTGCCGGCTGGTGAATCTGAAGTTTACAATGAGCCAAACGAATTCTTTAACGGACAGCCAATCTTCTCCACAATCGTAGAATACTCTTCTCATATTCCGGAGTTCACAAAAACACCGTATCACTATGAAGCAAGAGAATGTGTCAACACAGCAGTTGTTAATATCGTAAATGGTACATCTGTAGAAGACGCTCTTCAGGAAGCACAGGATACACTGGCATTCAAGATGACTGAATAGTCCTCTGGATATTAAGTGAAACTGAAATAAGAAAATTTACGTGAGCGCGGGGGACTGCTTGCAGTCCCCTGTCTTATGTTAAGAGTTACAGTTGCCGGAAACGGCAGCAAGTTTTGAAAGGGGGAGTTCATATGAATTCCAGGAAAAAAGGTATGACTCTGGTTGCAAAACAGAGAACTGCAGGATGGCTTTTCCTTGCACCTGCATCCATTATGATCGCAGTCATGAGTTTCTATCCAATGATCCGTGCATTCATTATTTCACTGCAGACCGGAGCAGGCGCAAACATGAGATTTGCAGATCCGATCTTCAGTAACTACAAGCGTATTCTTGCAGACAAAGTATTCCAGCAGTCTATTGTAAATACGTTCCTTTATCTGATCATTCAGGTGCCGATCATGCTGATACTGGCAATTCTTCTGGCACAGCTTTTAAATAACAAAGATCTGAAACTCAGAGGATTTTTCCGTACATGTGTATTTCTTCCATGTGCAACATCCCTGGTTTCCTACTCACTGATTTTCCGTTCCATGTTTGCAACAGATGGTCTGATCAACAGTATCCTGATCAAACTTGGAATCTTATCAACCGGCTACAACTTCCTGGGAAATTCCACCAGTGCCAAGATTGTGATCATCCTGGCTCTGATCTGGAGATGGACAGGCTACAACATGGTATTCTATCTTGCTGGTCTTCAGAATATTGAATATTCTGTATATGAAGCAGCAAAGATCGATGGTGCCAACGGCTGGAAGACTTTCTGGAAGATCACTGTTCCGCTTCTGAAACCGACAATTATCATGACCTTCATCATGTCAATCAATGGTACACTGCAATTGTTTGATGAGTCTGTCAACCTGACAAAAGGTGGCCCGGCAAACTCCACAATCACAATGTCCCACTATATTTACAACACATGCTTTATTAACGTACCGAACTTTGGATATGCATCAGCGATGTCATTTATCATATTCATCATGGTAGCTGTGCTTGCATTTATCAACTTGAAAGTAGGTGATACACGTGACTAAGAAAAACAAATCAGCCATTCAGAGAAGATTGATTCCTACTTATATTTTTCTGATCATCGTGTCATTTATTTCTGTATTCCCGTTATACTGGATGATCTCAGCTGCGACAAATACATCAACAGATGTATCCCGTGGACGTATCCTTCCGGGAAGTCATTTTATGGAAAACTTCCACAATCTGACAGCTCAGCAGCCACTGTGGAGAGCACTTGGAAACTCGTTTTTCTATGCAATCCTTACCACAGTGATCTGTCTTCTGATCTGCTCTATCGCAGGATATGGATTTGAAGTTTATCATGACAAAGGAAAAGACAGACTGTTCTCCGTGCTGCTTCTTGCAATGATGGTTCCGCAGGTTGCAACCATGGTTCCGTTGTTCAAAATGTTCTCCAAAGCAGGACTTCTGAATACAGCAGTTGGTTTTATCCTTCCAATCATTTCTACACCATTTATGATCATGATGTTCCGTCAGAACGCAAGATCATTCCCGGTAGATATTATCGAAGCAGCTCGTATTGATGGACTGAGCGAAGTAAGGATCTTCTTCCAGATGTTCATTCCTACAATGAAATCTACATATGCAGCTGCAGCTGTTATTACCTTCATGAACGCATGGAACTCTTACCTGTGGCCGAAGGTAATCATGACAGATAATAAGGCAATGACAATGCCAATGTTGATCGCCAACCTGATCACAGGTTATGTAACAGACTATGGTATGCTGATGTGCGGCGTATTGTTCTGTTCCATCCCGACCATGATCGTCTTCTTCGTACTGCAGAAACAGTTCGCAGAAGGTATTACCGGTGCTGTCAAGTAAACAATGAATTTAATAAAAGGATGCTGCTTGGGCCTGTGGGTATATTGCGTAATATGTCCCAGACAGATTATGCGGCATCCTTTTTTGCTTAAAAATAATAACGCAGGAGGATAAGAATGAAAACTTTTGATTATTCTTTAGTAAAGGATCCACAGTATTTTAAGGACAGAAGAATGGATGCGCATTCTGACCATACATATTACAGAGATGGAGAGGAAGCGCAGGAAAAAGCAACGTCTTTCCGTTACGATCTCAATGGAATCTGGAAATTCCACTATGCCCGCAACTACGGAAGTGCAATCCCGGGATTTGAAAAAGCAGACTATTGCTGCAAGGACTGGGATGATATCCGCGTGCCGGCACATATCCAGATGGAAGGATATGATGCACCTCAGTATGCCAACGTACAGTATCCGTGGGAAGGTCACGAAGACATTCATCCGGGTGAGATTCCGGAGCACTTTAACCCGGTTGCAAGCTATGTGAAATACTTCGAAGTGCCGGAAGAAATGCAGGGAAAACGTCTCTTTATTTCTTTTCAGGGAGCAGAGAGCGGCATTGCATTATGGCTCAACGGACAGTTTGTAGGATATAGTGAAGACTCCTTTACACCGTCAGAATTTGAACTGACAGAGTATGTAAAAGAAGGCGAAAACAAACTCGCAGCACAGGTATTCAAATGGACTGCAAGCAGTTGGTGCGAGGATCAGGATTTCTATCGTTTCTCTGGAGTTTACAGAGATGTTTATCTTTATACCGTGCCGGAGGTTCATGTTTATGACCTTCAGATCCGTGCAATCCCGGACGAAACTTTAAGTACAGCGGCACTTGAGATCGGAACAGATACCTGGGGCAAAGGTACAGTAAAGATCACTCTTTCCAAAGATGGAGAGACCGTGATCGAAGATAAAAAAGCACTCGACGGAGAGGAAATTTATTCCTGGAAAGTAGAAGATCCGGTACTCTGGAGTGCAGAAGATCCGCAGCTTTATGACCTTGTTTTAGAGGTTTATAACGAGGCAGGAGAACTTCAGGAAGTAGTTCCGCAGAAGGTTGGATTCCGTCGTTTTGAGATGAAAGACGGTATCATGACACTGAACGGAAAACGTATCGTATTCAAGGGCGTAAACCGTCATGAATTCAGCTCTGTGAGTGGAAGACACGTGTCCGAAGAAGAGCTTCGTAAAGACCTTAAGATCATGAAACAGAACAACATCAATGCAATCCGTACCTGCCATTATCCGGATGCATCCCTGATCTATCAGCTCTGCGATGAATACGGAATCTATATGATCGATGAGACAAACCTTGAATCTCATGGTTCCTGGGATGTTGCTGAATTTACGAAGGATTACACCTATGTTGTGCCGCATGACAAACCGGAATGGCTGGATATGATGCTTGATCGTGCAAATTCCATGTACCAGAGAGACAAAAACCACGCTGCGATCCTGATCTGGTCCTGCGGAAATGAGTCCTTCGGAGGCAAGGATATTTTTGAAATGTCACAGTTCTTCCATAAGGCAGATCCGACTCGTCTGGTTCATTATGAAGGTCTCTGCCACGACCGCAGATATAACGATACCAGCGACATGGAAAGCCAGATGTATCCGTCTGTAGAAGCAATCAAGGAGTTCCTTGCAAAAGACAGTTCCAAGCCGTTTATCTGCTGTGAATATACCCACGCAATGGGAAATTCCTGCGGTGCAATGCACAAATATACAGATCTGACAGACACAGAACCGAAGTATCAGGGCGGATTTATCTGGGACTATATTGACCAGTCTATCTACAAAAAAGACCGCTACGGCAAAGAATTCCAGGCATACGGCGGTGACTTCGGAGAACGTCCGACAGATTACAACTTCAGTGGAAATGGTATCGCATATGGCGGAAACAGAGATGCTTCTCCAAAGATGCAGGAAGTCAAATTCAACTACCAGAATATCACTGCAGAAGTCAGTGCAGACAGCGTAAAAGTCATCAACAAAAACCTGTTTGTAAGCACAGATATTTTTGATTGCAAAGTAACTGTTGCAAAGAATGGCAAAGTGATCCACAAGGCTTCTCTTGCAACTGCAGTTGCTCCATTAAGCGAAGAAACTTATGTACTTCCGCTTGCAAAAGAAGAGAAACCAGGCGAATATACGGTGACTGTTTCCTTCCATCTGAAAGAAGATAAAGCATGGGCAGAAGCAGGACATGAGGTGGCTTTTGGACAGTATGTATACCAGGTTGAAGAACCGAAAAAGACCTGCCCGGAAGGTGTAAAAGTGATCCACAGCACACACAATATCGGTGTCAGAGGCGCACACTTTGAAGTACTTTTCTCTGTGTTAAACGGTGGTCTGGTATCTTATAAATATGCCGGAAAAGAGATGATCGAGGCAATCCCGAAACCGAATTTCTGGCGTGCACCAACCGACAATGACTGTGGAAATCTTATGGGAATGCGCTACGGACAGTGGAAACTTGCCAGCATGTACTTAAGTCACAAAGACTTCCGCAAGGGACCGTATGGCCCGTCAAATATGCCAGAAGTAGAAGTGAATGAGAAGTCTGTAAAAGTAGCTTATACCTACATCATGCCGACTACACCGACCAGCGAATGCAAGCTTTCTTATGAAGTTTTCGGTGATGGAAGAGTGAAAACAACTCTTACGTATGACCCTGTTAAAGAACTCGGTGATATGCCGGAATTCGGTGTAATCTTCAAATTCAACGCAGATTATGACCGTGTAGAATGGTATGGACTTGGCGAGGCAGAAACTTATGCAGACCGTAAGAAAGGTGCAAAACTTGGCATTTATGCAAACAAAGTTGCAGACAATATCGCAAGATATATGGTACCGCAGGAATGTGGTGCAAAAGAAGAAGTACGCTGGGCAAAAGTAACTGACCGCAAGGGTAGAGGAATGCTCTTTGAGATGGATGAAAACAATGGGCCGATGATGTTCTCTGCACTTCCATACACACCTCATGAGATGGAAAATGCAATGCATCCATATGAACTTCCAGAGGTTCATTACACTGTTGTACGTGTGGCAAAAGACCAGATGGGAATCGGTGGTGATGACAGCTGGGGTGCTCGCACACACGAAGAATATTTGCTGAAAACTGACAAAAAGATGGAATTTTCCTTTGTTTTTAAAGGACTTTAAGAGGAGAAAAAATGGCAAAACAGATCAAATACGGACATTATCTTCATGGTGGAGATTACAATCCGGAGCAGTGGCTTGACCGCCCGGATATTCTCCAAAAGGACATCGAATATTTCAAAAAAGCACACATCAATACTGTATCTGTAGGGATTTTTTCCTGGGCAGTTCTTGAACCAGAAGAGGGAAAATATAACTTTGACTGGTTAGAGGAAATTATCAATAATCTCTACAAAGAGGGCATCCATACTATTCTTGCAACACCGTCAGGAGCAAGACCAAAATGGATGGCAGACAAGTACGAAGAAGTTCTTCGTATGGATCCGGACAGAACAAGAAGATTCTTCGGAGGCAGACATAATCACTGCTTTACCTCTCCGGTATACAGAGAAAAAGTACATGCGATTGATAAGAAATTAGCTGAAAGATTTGGCAGACATCCGGCAGTTATGCTGTGGCATATCTCTAACGAGTTTGGAGGAGAATGCCACTGCCCGCTGTGCCAGGCGAAGTTCCGTGAATGGCTGAAAGAAAAATACGGCACGATCGAGAACCTTAATAAACGCTGGTGTACTACTTTCTGGAGCCATAGATATAATAGCTTTGATCAGATTGAAAGTCCGTCAACTAAAGGCGAAAATGAACTTCATGCACTGAAGCTTGACTGGAAGAGATTTGTGACATACCAGACGATCGACTTCATTAAAAATGAGGTTGATGCGATCCGCGAGGGTGGTTCTGAACTGCCTGTAACAGCAAATCTGATGTATGATTATGACGGTCTGGATTACAAAAAATTTAAGGATGTTCTGGACGTGGTATCTTGGGATAATTATCCAAGCTGGCACAAAAAAGAAGAATATCTTACTGCAGTTGATGCGGAAATGCAGCATGATCTGATGCGCAGTATCAGGAAGGAACCATTCCTTCTTATGGAATCCTGTCCGTCTGCAACGAACTGGAAACCGATCAACAAACTTAAAAAACCGGGAATGCATCTGGCTGCATCTCTCCAGGCTGTAGCACATGGTTCTGACAGCGTGCTGTATTTCCAGCTTCGCCAGAGCCAGGGAGCTTCGGAGAAGTTCCATGGTGCAGTGATCGATCATTATGGCGGAGATGATACCCGCGTTTTCCGCGAAGTAACAGAGGTTGGCGAGGCTCTTGAGCAGATCCAGGAGACGGTTGGAACCAGCATGAGATCGCAGGCGGCTGTTCTCTATGACCGTGAGAACGACTGGGCGATCGCTGATGTGCAGGGACCACGAAATGTAGATATGCACTACCGCGAAGCAGTCCAGAAAAACTACCGTGCTCTGAGAGAACAGGGGCTGAATGTGGATGTGATCGCAATGGAACATTCCCTTTCCGATTATAAAGTTCTGGCGGCTCCGATGGCATATATGTTCAAAGATGGATACGAAGAAAAGCTTCGTGCTTATGTGGAAAACGGTGGAACTCTGGTGCTTTCTTACTGGTCAGGACTGGTTGATGGTACTGACAGATGCTTCCTTGGCGGAACTCCATATGGGCTTATGGATGTGGCGGGACTCCGCAGCACAGAGACAGATGCGCTCTATGACTGGGAAGAAAATCATGCGATCCCGGAGGCGGGAAGTCATCTTGGAATCAGCAATGTATATACTTGCAAAAACCTTTGCGAACTGGTCAAGGTTTCGGATGCAGAAGTGCTGATGCGTTATGGCGAAGACTTCTATCAGGGATATCCGGTGCTGACACACAAGGCATTTGGCAAAGGCCATGTATATTATGTATGCGCGGACATGGAGCTTGGATTCTACCAGGATTTCTATGGCAGAGTAGCAGCAGAAGCAGGTCTGAAATCTCCAATAGAGATTATTCCGGAAGGAGTTTCTGTAACAGTAAGAGAAAACGAGGATACCGAATATCTCTTCATCCAGAACTATGCGCGTAAGCCACAGGCTGTTCCGGTTCCGGCAGAGTATGAATTGCTTTATGGAACAGAGAGTGAAGTCATGGCTCCGTTGCAGACAAGGATTCTGAAGAAAAGTAAATAAAACAAAAACGAAGGGGCTGTCGAGAACAGCCCCTTCGTTATATAGAAGTTATTTTAAATTTAATTCTTTATAGTCATTACCGCTGGGTCTTAAGCTTTCTCTTAGCGCCAGCTCCTGCAGCAGCACCTATTGAAACGAGCATAAGAATCACATATAACTGCACATCTGTACTGTCACCAGTTTTTGGAGAGGACTTCGTTGTTTTATCCGTTGTACTGGTCACCTTTGTTGCGTTAGCTGTCTTTGCTGAAGATGCCTCTGTTTCCTTTTTGTTTACTGTAGAAAGTTTTGCAAGCACTGTGTCTTCCTTTTTTATTTCAGTTTCTGCTTTTGCATCACTAAAATACTTATTACATTTATCGCAGAACCAGTATGTGCTGTTTCCTTCCTCTGTAGCAGTAGCATCCTTCTTCTCTACCTTTTTCAGATTATGGCCAGTTGCTTTAATCGCTGTCGGATTGCTGATTTCCACGGTTCCTGCTTCGTCTG
>NZ_JAJCKS010000026.1:0-46302 GCF_020558815.1 Blautia sp. 210820-DFI.6.14 | reverse complement strand
GGTATTTCCGCTTTTTAATTATTCAGTTGTAACACATGTATTGTAATCCTACAAAATTTCAAAAATGGATAGATCGGCAGTCTTGAAAGCTTTTTTTTGTTGTGCTAAAATATATATCCAGTGCCATGCATTATCATCAGAAAGGATGGTGGTGTTATGGGCAAAAACTTAAAGGGTAAAGAATTAGGAAAAGGATTATATCAAAGAAAAGATGGACGATATGAGGCCAGAATTTTCGTTCGCGGTACAGGAAAAACGTTTTCAATTTATGGTACAAATTTACAACATCTAAAAAAAGAAAGAAATGCCTACCTTGCTAATGTTTCCCCCGGAATTGCAGGATATGATCCTAGAATTTCTGTTTCAAAGTGGTATGAAAAATGGATGCTTATTTATGTGGTGCATTCTGTTAAAGCAACCACTTTAAGTAACTATGTAAATGGTTTTGAGCGAGTAAGAGAATATATTGGTTACATGAGGTTAATAGAGGTCCGTCCAACACATATTCTTGACATGATAAAGGGACTCGAAGAAGAAGGATATGCACGTACAACGGTAATACAATCATTAAGTGTAGTCCGTCAGCTTTTCAAAAAGGCATATGGTGGAAAAATGATACCCATAGATCCCGTAGCCGATATTAAACTGCCTAAAGAAGAACCGGGTGAAATACCTGATGAGAAGATAATGCAGGAACAAGAAGATGAAAAATGTCTTAGTATATATGACACTCATCGTTTCCTTGAGAGCTGCAAGAATACCCGGTATTATGAACTCTTTTTTATTCTTCTTCATACAGGATTACGTATAGGGGAAGCACTTGCCCTAGAATGGTGTGATCTTGACTTTAAGCATGAAAAGCTTCGTGTATATAAAACCTTAAACAGAGTTACAAAATATTATGATTCGAAAGGAAATGAACTTCCTGAAAGGTATTCTACTATTCAGATTACAACACCAAAGAAAAGTGCCAGCAATAGAAAGGTTCCATTAACGGATGCAGTGATTGCTGCTTTTATGAGCTGGAAGGAAAAACAGGATCGTGATAAAGAAAAACTGGGGAAAAACTGGGGAAAAACAAATATACTTTTAAAAAAATATCCCGGTCTGATTTTTACAACATCTTCAGGAAGAAGTTATCTTCCATCATCAGCTCAAACAGAATGCAGGCGGATTGTTGGGATTGTTAATAAGCATGAAATTGCTCTGGCAGAAAAAGAGAACAGAGATCCGAATTTAATGGATGTTCATCCTCATATTTTCCGTCATACTTTTGTAACAAGATGCATTCAATCGGGAATGGATGCCGCTACAGTAAAGAAAATAGCTGGACACTCTGATGAAAAAATGACTAATTATTATACACACATTGAAGAAGAACATATAGATGACGAATACGAACTGTATATTCAAAAATACGGAACAGAAACCTGATTTTGCAAATGGAGATAAAATTTTAAAGAGAGGTTTAAATACTTGAGTATAGACAAAAACACTAACGAGGAAAAAAACTATCGTAATAATGTGGTCAAATCAACACCTGGAACTTCTAAAAGCCGCATAAACACTGGGTTTCCGGAGAATATTAGTGTATTATCACCGATGATGAGGGAATATTGTAAAACAAAAGAAAATTACAAGGACTGCATCCTGTTCTATCGACTTGGCGACTTTTATGAGATGTTTTTTGATGATGCAATCCTTGTATCCAAAGAACTGGAACTGACGCTTACCGGTAAGGACTGCGGATTGGAAGAACGTGCTCCGATGTGCGGAATTCCATTTCATGCAGCCGAGACATATATCAAACGACTGATCGAGAAAGGCCACAAAGTGGCAATCTGTGAGCAGGTGGAAGACCCTAAGAAAGCAAAAGGTCTTGTTAAGAGAGAAGTTATCCGTGTAGTTACACCGGGAACAACTCTGGATGCCACATCTTTGGATGAATCCAGAAACAATTATCTGATGTCGATTGTTTCTCTGGAGAATCATTTTGGATGTGCCATTGCAGATATCACCACAGGTGACTGTTTTCTTACAGAAGTAGATAAACCTCAGAAACTTCTGGATGAGATCAATAAATTTGTCCCTGCGGAAATTATCTGTAATGACGCTTTTTTTATGAGCGGAGTTGATACAGAAGATTTGAAGGACCGTCTGCGGATATGCATTTTTCCATTAGATAACTGGTATTTTGATGACAGTCTCTGCCAACGCACTTTGAAGGAACATTTTCATGTAAATACATTGGAAGGTCTTGGACTTCAGGACTATGACAGTGGAGTGATCGCAGCAGGAGCACTTTTTCAATATTTGAATGAAACTCAGAAAACAGCTTTGTCTCATATGGCAACGATTCATCCCTACACAGCAGATAAATTTATGTTGATTGACAGTTCCAGTCGTCGTAATCTGGAACTGGTCGAAACACTCCGTGAAAAACAGAAACGAGGTTCTCTTCTCTGGGTATTGGATAAGACAAAGACAGCAATGGGTGCACGTACACTTCGAGGTTATGTGGAACAGCCCCTGATCGATGCAGAAGAGATCAATCTCAGACTGGGAGCAGTAGAAGAACTGACTCAGAAGCCGATGCTTCGTGATGAGATCCGAGAGTATCTGAATCCAATCTATGATCTGGAACGTCTGATCAGCCGTATCAGCTATCAGTCAGCGAATCCGAGAGATATGGTTGCATTTGCATCTTCACTGGAGATGATTCCATATATCCGACAGATCCTTCAGGAATTTGAAGCACCGATCCTGAAACAGATTTTTGAGGATATGGATCCGCTGGAAGATGTGACGGATCTGATCAAACGTGCGATCACAGATGAGCCACCGCTTGCACAGAAAGACGGCGGAATCATCCGCGAAGGTTACAACGCAGATGTCGATAAATATCGTCACTCAAGAACTGATGGCAAAAAGTGGCTTGCTGAACTGGAAGCAAGAGAAAAAGAACGTACCGGCATTAAGACACTGAAGATCAAATACAGTCGTGTATTTGGTTATGCACTGGAAGTGACGAATTCTTTCAAAGATCAGGTTCCGGATAATTATGTTCGCAAACAGACACTGACCAATGCCGAACGTTATATTACACAGGAGCTGAAGGATCTTGAGGATCTGATCCTTGGAGCTGAAGATCGTCTGTATGCGCTGGAATATGAATTGTTTGCAGATGTCCGTGACAAAGTTGGCAAAGAAGTCGTACGTATCCAGAAAACTGCCAAGGCGATTGCAGCACTGGATGTGTTTGCCTCTCTTGCGCTTGTGGCAGAACGAAACAATTTTGTAAGACCGAAGATCAATGAAAATGGTGTTCTGGATATCAAAAATGGTCGTCATCCGGTTGTAGAGCAGATGATTGAAAACGATATGTTTATTGCAAATGATACATATCTGGACAATCAGAAAAAAAGAGTTTCCATTATCACCGGTCCGAATATGGCTGGTAAATCCACTTATATGCGTCAGACAGCATTGATCGTTCTGATGGCGCAGATCGGAAGTTTTGTTCCGGCAGAGAAAGCAAATATTGGCATTGTGGATCGAATCTTTACACGTGTCGGTGCATCCGATGACCTTGCAAGCGGACAGAGTACTTTCATGGTGGAAATGACAGAAGTAGCAAATATTCTTCGAAATGCCACATCCAGGAGCCTGTTGATTCTGGATGAGATTGGACGAGGCACAAGTACCTTTGACGGACTTGCAATTGCATGGTCCGTGATCGAACATATCAGTAATACGAAACTCTGTGGCGCAAAGACTTTATTTGCCACACATTATCATGAACTTACAGAGCTGGAAGGTAAGATTCCGGGAGTCAATAATTATTGTATCGCGGTTAAAGAAAAAGGCGATGATATTGTATTTCTTCGTAAGATTGTCAAGGGCGGTGCAGACAAGAGCTATGGTATTCAGGTTGCCAAACTTGCCGGTGTGCCGGATTCCGTTATTAATCGTGCAAAGGAACTGGTAGAAGAACTCAGTGATGCAGATATCACGGCTGCGGTCAAGGATCTGACGGCTCCGAAGAAAAAACAGAAAATTGTTTATGATCAGGTGGATATGGCTCAGATGTCTCTTTTTGATACGGTACAGGACAATGATATCGTGGACGAGATCCGTGATCTGGATATGACCCATTTGACACCGATGGAAGCTATGAATATTTTGTATAATTTGCAGAACAAGATTAAAAACCGCTGGTAAAAATGATAAAACGTGGTTTGGTAATGGGAGGTTGCTTTGAGAAAAATTGCAGTTTTAGACCAGAACACAATTGATAAGATTGCAGCCGGAGAGGTTGTAGAAAGACCTTCTTCTGTCGTAAAAGAGCTTGTGGAAAATGCGATAGACGCAGGAGCAACTGCGGTAACAGTAGAAATTACAGATGGTGGTAAGAAACTGATCCGAATTACGGATAATGGATCAGGAATGGAAGCAGAGCAGATTCCGCTTGCATTTCTCCGTCATGCAACAAGTAAGATTGAAAAGGTGGAAGATCTGGAACATATTGCTTCTCTTGGATTTCGTGGTGAGGCACTTTCCAGTATCGCTGCTGTTTCTCAGGTAGAACTGATCACAAAAACTCCGTCTTCTGTCAGCGGCTCCCGTTATGTGATCGAAGGTGGACAGGAGCATTCATTGGAAGAACTGGGAGCACCGGAGGGAACTACATTTCTTGTTCGGAACCTTTTTTATAACACACCGGCGAGAAGCAAGTTCCTGAAGTCGGATATGACTGAGGCGAATTATATTCATACGCTGATGGAGCAGCTTGCACTGTCCCATCCGGAGATTTCTTTTAAATATATTCAGAATAAGCAGGTGAAACTGCATACATCCGGGAACTACAGTGTGAAGGATGTTATTTACAGCGTGTATGGCAGAGAGATCGCCAGAGCACTTCTGGAGGTATCACAGGAAAATTCCTTTATGAAAATTGAGGGATTTGTTGGTAAACCGGAAATTGCCAGAGGCAATCGTTCTTTTGAGAACTATTATATCAATGGACGATATGTTAAAAATAATATTATTACAAAAGCAATCGAAAATGCTTACAGGGGTTTCCTGATGCAGCATAAATTTCCATTTGTTTCTCTTCGTATGGAAATGGAGGGGAACGATCTGGATGTTAATGTGCACCCGGCAAAAAGAGAGGTACGATTTGCGAGAGAACAGGAAGTTTACGATGCAGTTTATGATACTGTACGTGCAGCCCTGACCAGAAGAGAAATGATTCCGAAAGTATCTGTAGACAGTTCTTCTGTTAAAGAGGATAAAGAAGAAAAAGTTACGCGTGCAGCTGTACCGGAACCATTTGAGCAGAAACGTCGTGAAGAACTGTACGGAGCACAAAAACCAGTCTATTCTGTTGTACGAGAGCCGGCAGCATCTTATCGTCCGGCATTTTCAAAAGATGAAGAAGAAATGTTCAGTGGTACACTGCGAGAGAATCAGAAACTGGACGAAGTGAAGAAACTGACAGAGAGGCAGACAGTGCCAGAGTCATTTCAGAATTCTTCGAAGAAAACAAATACTGTGCCTGAGAAGGTTGATACACAGGTTAAACAGAAAATTGTACAGAAGTCTGTACAAGATTATGAACAAGACTATGTGCAGAAAACGGAAGCAGAAGAACTAAAAATACAGGAAGCAGTATCGAGAGAGACTGAAAAACAGACTCCACCACAGCAGCTTGAACTCTTTGAGGAGAAACTGCTTGCACCAGAATCCAGAAGTCGGATTGACCTGATCGGACAGATCTTTGATACGTACTGGCTGGTACAGTTTGAGGACAATTTTTATATAATCGATCAGCATGCTGCACACGAAAAGGTATATTATGAGCGTATGGTAAAACAGTTCCGGGAACATTCGATTGATTCACAGTATCTGAATCCTCCATTGATCGTGGCATTGAGCATGCAGGAAGAAGAAGTACTGAAAGCAAATATGAATTATTTTGAACAGTTTGGCTTTGAGATCGAGAATTTCGGCGGCAGAGAATACCGCATCAGTGCGGTACCATCGAATCTGTACGGACTGACAGAGGAAGAACTGTTTCTGGAAATGTTGGATAATCTGGCATCTAATAACAGTAAAGATACATTGGATATTTTTGCTGCCAGACTTGCAACGATGGCATGCAAAGCGGCAGTTAAGGGAAACCATGCTATGTCGCAGCAGGAGGCAGAAAAACTGATCGATGAACTTCTGACTCTGGAAAATCCGTATCATTGTCCGCATGGACGCCCGACGATCATTGCAATGACCAGAACAGAACTGGAAAAGAAGTTTAAACGAATCGTGTAAGAATTATACAGGAGTGATTATGAAAAGACCTTTGATCGTTCTTACCGGGCCGACAGCAGTTGGCAAAACAAGTCTTTCTATTTCATTGGCAAAGGCGGTAAACGGTGAGATTATTTCTGCAGATTCCATGCAGGTATATAAAAAAATGGATATCGGTTCTGCGAAGATCCGTCCGGAGGAAATGCAGGGAGTAAAGCATTATCTGGTGGATGTTCTGGAACCGGAAGAAGAATTTCATATCGTAAAATTCCAGCAGATGGCAAAAGAAGCTATGGAGGAAATCTATGAAAAAAGAAAGATACCGATTCTGGTCGGAGGAACCGGATTTTATATTCAGGCGGTAACCAGAGATATTGATTTTACAGAGGCGCAGCAGGAAAACACTTACCGTGCAGAGCTGGAAAAACTGGCGGAAACAGAAGGTGCTGAGTATCTTCATGATAGGCTGAAAGAAGTAGATCCGGCAAGTGCGGATACAATCCATGCAAACAATGTAAAACGTGTGATCCGTGCACTGGAATTTTATCATCAGAATGGTACGCCTATATCTGCACATAATGAAGAACAGAAAAAACAGACAAGTCCGTATAATCTGGCATATTTTGTTTTAAATGCGCCAAGAGATATTCTCTATGAGCGGATAGACAAACGAGTGGATCAGATGCTGGAAGAGGGACTGGTAAAAGAGGTGGAAGGACTGAAACGTGAGGGCTGCCATCGTGGTATGGTATCCATGCAGGGACTGGGATATAAGGAAATCCTGGCTTATCTGGAGGGGGAATATCCACTGGAAGAGGCGGTACGTATCCTGAAACGAGATACCAGACATTTTGCAAAGCGGCAGCTGACCTGGTTTCGACGGGAGTCGGATGTGATCTGGGTTGATAAAGACAAATTTCATTGGGATGAAAAAGAAATTCTGGAATATATGCTGAGTGTTCTTAAAGAACATGATATTTTGGGATAGTCAGTTAGAAGACGCAATAAATCAGATACAATTGGAAAGGATCATAAAATAACCATGAAGGAATTATATGAACAGCTTGGAATCTCATCCAAAGTCTATGATTTTGGAGCAGAGATCGAAGCATCTCTGAAGGAACGATTTGAACAGTTTGACAAGACTGCGGAATATAACCAGCTTAAAGTACTGATGGCCATGCAGAAAAACAAAGTAAGTGCAGAATGTTTCCAGTCATCATCAGGCTACGGCTATGATGATTTTGGACGAGATACTCTGGAAAAAGTATATGCAGATACTTTTCATACGGAGGCATGTCTGATTCGTTCCCAGATCACCTGCGGAACTCATGCACTGGCAATTGCTTTATTTGGAAATCTTCGTCCGGGAGATGAGCTTCTTGCACCGGCAGGAAAGCCATACGATACACTTGAAGAAGTAATTGGTATCCGCCCGTCCAGAGGCTCTCTGGCAGAATATGGAGTAACTTACAGACAGGTAGATCTCAAAGAAGACGGAACCTTTGATTATGATGCGATTCGTGCGGCAATCAATGAAAAAACGAAACTTGTTGAGATTCAGCGTTCTAAGGGATATCAGACCAGACCTTCCTATTCTGTAAAACAGATTGGAGAACTGATCGCATTTGTCAAGAGCATCAAACCGGACGTTATCTGTATGGTGGATAACTGTTACGGAGAATTTGTAGATACGATAGAACCAAGTGATGTCGGAGCAGATATGATCGTCGGATCTCTGATCAAGAATCCGGGTGGCGGACTTGCACCGATTGGCGGTTATATTGCGGGTACGAAGGAATGTGTCGAAAATGCGGCAACGCGTATGACATGTCCGGGACTTGGCATGGAGGTCGGTGCCTCCCTTGGTGTAAACCGTTCGTTCTATCAGGGCTTTTTCCTTGCACCAATGGTGACCAAAGGCGCATTAAAAGGAGCTGTTTTTGCAGCAAATATTTATGAAAAACTTGGTTTTTCTGTTGTTCCGAATGGCAGCGAGCCACGTCAGGATATTATTCAGGCTGTGACACTTGGAACTCCGGAGGGGCTGATCGCATTTTGTAAGGGAATCCAGGCAGCGGCGCCGGTGGACAGTTATGTGGATCCAGAACCGTGGGACATGCCGGGATATGACAGCCAGGTTATCATGGCGGCGGGGGCTTTTGTACAGGGCTCATCTATTGAACTTTCGGCAGATGGTCCGGTAAAACCACCATATGCGGTATATTTTCAGGGAGGTCTTACATGGGAGCACGCAAAACTGGGCGTACTGATGTCTTTGCAGAAACTGGTAGATGCGAATATTGTGACACTTCCGTAAAGATAGAAGGAAGAATTGTTGCAGGCGGCAGCAGATGAAGGAGACGATATGGGTGAAAAAACACAGGTGATCGTTGTAGGGGGAGGTGCTTCCGGACTGGCCGCTGCAATTGCAGCGGCAGAGAATGGTGCGGCAGTTACGCTCCTTGAACAGAATGAGAATCCGGGCCGGAAAATCTGTGTGACAGGGAATGGCAGATGTAATCTTACGAACAGAGACATGCGTCCCGATATTTTCAGAGGCCAGCATCCGGAATTTGTGGAAGAAATTCTGGCACAGTTTACGCTGGAGGATACACTTGCTTTTTTTGAAAAACTTGGGGTGGCTTTTACAGAACGTAATGGATGGCTGTATCCCAGAAGCAATCAGGCGAAATGTATTCCGGAACTCTTGATATTGAAAGCAAGAGCTTTAAAGGTCAAAATCAAAACAAGGGAACATGCAGAATCTGTTTCATGGGAGAATGGACGATGGAAGGTAGAGACTTCCGGATGGACTTATGAAGGAGAAAAGGTGATCCTTGCCAATGGCTCTAAAGCTTCACAGGTCCCAGGCTCGGATGGCAGCGGCTATGAGCTTGCAGCAAATCTCGGACATCATATTATCCGCCCCCTGCCTGCACTTACAGGACTTCGATGTAAAGGAAATGTTTTTTCTGCATGGGCAGGTGTTCGTACGGACGCAAAAGTTACATTATTGATTGATGGAAAGAGATTTGTAGAAGAGAGTGGGGAAGTACAGCTGACGGATTATGGAATTTCCGGCATACCGGTGTTTCAGTTGAGCAGCTATGCAATCCGTGCACTGGATGAAGGAAAAAAAGTAACGCTGTCTGTGAACTTTCTTCCGGAATATACAAAAGCTTCTTTACAGGAATATTTGAAAAAAAGGCAGGAAATCTGTCCATATCAGTCAGCTGCAGAGCTGCTTTTGGGACTGCTGCCTGATAAACTGATCAAAATGTTCCGAAAACAAAAAAAAGATCTTTGTGACACGATTACGTCATATGAGCTGGAAGTAAAGGACAGTTCCGGATTTGAACAGGCACAGGTCTGCTCCGGAGGGGTGGATACTTCACAGGTCAATCCAGAAACACTGGAGTCCGTATTGCATAAGGGACTTTATTTTGCCGGAGAGCTGTTGGATATAGATGGTCCCTGTGGAGGTTATAATCTTCAATGGGCATGGTCAAGCGGTGTTGTGGCAGGGCGCAGCAGCGCAAAGGAGAATTTATGATACGAATTACACAGTTGAAGCTTCCGGTGGAGCACACTCCGGAACAGCTGAAGAAGAAAATTGCAAAGACACTTAAATGTGCGGAAGATACATTTTCCTATGAGATTGTCCGTCAGTCTCTGGATGCAAGACATAAGGATGACAAAAAATTTGTTTATACAGTAGATGTGAAAACAGCTGCTGAACAAAAAATTTTGCGAAGAGTTCACAATAATAACATTATGTCAATCAATAAAAAGGATTATCAGTTTCCTTTGCCGGGAACAGAGAAACTGGAGCATGTGCCGGTTATTGTTGGAAGTGGACCGGCAGGACTTTTCTGCGCCTGGTATCTGGCAAGAGCCGGTTATCGTCCACTGGTTCTGGAACGCGGTCAGGAGGCGCAGAAACGTAAAGAAACAGTAGATCGCTTCTGGAAAGATGGAGTGCTGGATCTGGATTCCAACGTGCAGTTCGGGGAAGGCGGTGCCGGAACTTTTTCAGATGGAAAGCTTAACACACTGGTAAAAGATCCGAATGGACGTAACCATGAGGTTCTGAAACGTTTTGTAGAGGCAGGCGCACCGGAGGAAATCGTTTATCAACAGAAACCGCATCTTGGAACAGATGTACTGATTGGCATTGTTGAAACGATGCGTCATCAGATTGAAGAGATGGGAGGTTCTTTTTGCTTTGAAACAAAGGTGACAGATCTTTGCATCGAAAACGGTCATCTGACTGCAGTTGAAGTCAATAATGAAGAAAAGATACCGGCAGATGCCTGTGTGCTTGCACTGGGACATAGTGCCCGGGATACGTTTGATATGCTTCACAGACGTGGTGTTTATATGGAACCGAAATCTTTTGCGGTCGGACTTCGTATGGAACATCCACAGAAAATGATCAATTACGATCTTTATGGAGAAGAGGAAAATGAATTTCTGGGAGCTGCAAGTTATAAAGTGACACATACCTGTGAAAATGGCAGAGGCGTTTATTCATTCTGCATGTGTCCGGGCGGTTATGTGGTTAACGCATCCTCTGAACAGGGAATGCTGGCAGTCAATGGAATGAGTTATCAGGCGCGTGACAGCAAAAATGCAAACAGTGCGCTGATCGTAACGGTCACTCCAGAGGATTTCCCGGAAGAAGGTCCACTTGGAGGGATTGCATTTCAGAGAAACCTGGAAAAGAGAGCATGGGAAATTGGAAAAGGAAAAATTCCGGTTCAGTTATTTGGCGATTACAAGTTACATCAGAAGAGTTCTGCATTTGGAGAAATCGAACCTCAGATGAAAGGTGCTCATGTATTTGCTGATGTACGCTCAATCCTGCCGAAAGAAATCGGTGATTCGATTGAAGAAGGTGTTCTTGCATTTGGAAAGAAACTGAAGGGATTTGACCGGAACGACGCGATTCTGAGTGGTGTGGAGAGCCGTACTTCTTCGCCGGTAAGAATCGTACGAAATCGTGAGGGATATTCTAATATAGAGGGAATATATCCGTGCGGGGAAGGTGCAGGGTATGCAGGAGGCATCACGTCAGCTGCTATGGATGGTATCAAAACGGCTGAGTTTATATGTGAAAAATTTAGAAATTTTTAGGAGGGAGTGTACATCTCCCTCTTTTTATGCTAAAATAATTTCTGATTCTTTTGGGGTTCTGTCACAGAGAGCGACAGGTAAACAAAATGAACCATACTATGAAAGAAATACCGGAATCACAGCGGCCTTATGAGAAATGTATTCGAGAGGGTGAGAACACTTTAAGTGACAGTGAGCTCCTTGCAGTGATACTCCGGTGTGGTACCAGGGGAATGAATTCTCTGACCCTGGCAAACGATATTTTAAGTCATATGGAGCAGTCACCCTATCCAGGACTTCTGGGACTGCTTCACTGTTCAGTATCAGATCTGAAAAAGATACATGGGATAGGAACGGTCAAGGCAGTTCAGCTGAAGTGCATCGGAGAATTATCCAAAAGGATTGCCAGTACGGCTGCAAGGATTTCGCTTGACTTTAACAGTCCGGATTCTATTGCAGCATATTATATGGAACAGCTGCGGCATCAGGAACAGGAGATTATGATCTGCATGATGCTGGATAATCAGAATCATCTGCTCGGAGATACCATGCTGTCAAAAGGAACCGTAAATGCAACGCTGATCACACCGCGGGAAGTATATTTGGAAGCACTTCGATACCATGCGGTCAATCTGATACTGATTCATAATCATCCGGGAGGAAATCCGGCTCCCAGTAAATGCGATAAAGAAATTACTGAACGAATCTGTCAGGCCGGCGAAATGCTGGGAATTAATCTGCTTGATCATATCATCATAGGCGATCACAGATATATCAGTTTCCGGGAAGAGGGACTGATGGGAGCGTATCCGGAATGAAGGGAAATTTTTATGCTTTTAAGAAAAACATATGGAATAGATCTTGGAAGCAGCAGTATCAAGGTTTATTCGTTTTTTAAAAACAAAAGTTATATGGAAAAGAACATGATAGCGTCAAAAGGGCGCAGGATCATCGCCGTGGGCAATGAAGCATACGATATGTTTGAAAAGGCTCCTGCCAATATCGTGGTGAATTCGCCGATGGCTTTTGGTATGATAGCCAATCTTGAACTGCAGGAGATTGCGTTGTACAGTATGATGAAAAAGATTGATCATTTTCTGGGAATCGGATCAGATATGTTTTTTTCTGTTCCGCTGGATATGACTGCAGTAGAGAAACGGGCATATTACCATGTCGCAAATGGCCATTGGCTCAGGCAGAACCGGGTATATATGGTAGAGGCTCCAATTGCAGACGCAATTGCCATGGGTGTGGACCTAAACCGAAATGCTGGAAGTATGATCGTAAATATTGGAGCACAGAGTACACAGTTCTCAATCATCACGGATGGGAAAATCATCATTGCGAAAAAAATTCCGATCGGTGGACGTCAGATGAATGAAGCTATCTGCAGTGAGATCAGGAAACGTTACAATCTGCAGATTGGCACGCGTACCGGAAAACGTCTGAAGATAGCCATGGGACGGCTCAATGATCAGCGCAGAGAAGCACGTAAGGTGGTTGGACTTGATGGAATATCAGGACTGCCGAGAGAAGAAATCATATCCGGATATGTGGTAAATGCCGGAATTATGAACTGCGTAAATGAGATTGCGGCAGAAATGAAAACTTTTTTGGAGAGAATTCCACCGCAGATTTCTTACCATATTTCAAGAGAAGGAATCTACCTTGCCGGGGGAAGTACCAAGATTCCTTACATAGATAATTATCTTGCGAGTTATACGGGGGTATCTTTTAACTTATCTCCATTATATGAAAAAGCGACAGTTGCAGGACTGGAAAAAATCATCCGTGACCATGAACTGATGAAATGGGCGCAGCCTGTCAAACAACGCAAATTATAAAGACACAATTATAATTCTTTAGGGGTATGATAATACATGAAAAACCTGAAAAAGAAGTTTCGATTTCGAATACATTTAAAAAGTAAACATCTTCTTGTGATCATGACATTTTTCTGTGGAAGTGCTGTGGTTGCCACACTTGCCTCCGGGATTACATCAGCTCCGCTTCAGGAAGCGGCAGGAATGATCGTTGTTCCTTTTGAAAAAAGTATCACAACAATCGGACTCTGGCTTACTGATATCAATAAATCTTTTCAGGAAAAACAGGATCTTATAGATCAGAATGAGGAACTGAAAAATACTGTAGATACTTTAACAGAACAGAACAATATTCTTATTCAGAATCAGTCCGAGCTTTCCAGACTGCAGGAACTCTATGATCTGGATGCGGAATATTCGGATTATCCGAAGGTCGCAGCCAGAATTATATCCAAAGATCCGGGTAACTGGTATGATACATTCATGATCAATAAAGGAAGCAAAGACGGCATCCGTGTAGATAACAATGTAATTGCAGGCAAGGGACTTGTCGGCATTGTTACCGAGGTGGGCAGTAACTGGGCAACTGTTCGTTCCATTATTGATGACAGTAGTAATGTCAGTGCCATGACAGTCGGTACAGATGACAATTGTGTGGTGGAAGGTGACCTGGAGTTGATCGATGAAGGGAAACTGCGTTTTACACAGCTGTATGACAAAGAAGATAAAGTAACAGTAGGTGAGCAGGTTGTTACTTCAAATATCAGTGAAAAATACGTAGAAGGTCTGTTTATCGGATATGTCAGCGATATTCAATTAGATACCAACAATCTGACAAAATCAGGAACAATCGTTACACCTGTAGATTTTCAGCACTTGAAGGATGTATTTGTAATTACTGTCAACAAGAAAGATTCCACAGAGGAAGGGGCCGAGGAATGAAAAGTAAGATCGTTCTGTTTTTTACGATCATTGTCTGTTTTCTGATGCAGTCAACAGTGCTGCATCTGATCTCTATTGGCTCGATCACACCGAACCTGTTACTGATCCTTTGCGTATCTATGGGGCTTATGCGTGGACGTAAGAGCGGATTGTGGACAGGCTTTTTCTGTGGTCTGCTTGTGGATCTGTTTTATGGATCCGTTTTTGGGTTTTATGCACTGATCTATATGTATGCGGGATTCCTGAGCGGTTATGCATTTCGTATTTATTATGATGATGATATAAAAGTACCGATGCTGCTGACTGCGATTATGGATTTTCTGTATAATCTGGCGGTTTATGCACTTCAGTTCCTGCTGAGGGGCAGACTGGGTCTGGGGGTATATTTTACCCGTATTATTGTTCCGGAAATTTTTTATACTGTTTTTCTGACAATGATCGTATACAGAGTATTTCATTATATTAATTATCATTTTATGAGTCCAACCAGGAAAGAAAGTGAGTCTATTTGGGTATTAAAATAAAAAAAATCATCAAAAAAATTCAGTTAAAGAGAACAACAGTACTGTTACTTGTATTTATTCTCATGGCGTTTGTTCTTGTGAGACAGCTGTTTGACCTGCAGATCATCCAGGGTGAGAACTATATAAATGAATTTCAGACACGAACAACGAAAACGCGTGTGCTTAAGAGTACAAGAGGAAATATATATGACAAAAACAATAAGCTGATCGCATCGAATGTGTTATCTTATTCTCTTACGTTTGAGGATAATGGAACTTATGACAGTACCCGGCAGAAAAATCTGACGCTGAACGGGGTGGCTTATAAAGTCCTGAAGATCCTTGCAGAAAACGGCGATCAGCTGTCGAATTCTTTCCATATTAAGCTGGATAAGGATGGAAACTATGCGTTTGACGTAGAGGAAGGATTTACACTGAGTCGTTTTAAGGCGGATATCTATGGACATGCACTGATCGATGACCTGACAGAAGATGAGGCGGCGGCAACGGCAGAAGATATGGTTGCTTATCTCAGTGGAAATAAGGGATTTTCTATCGTACTTTATGGAGACGATGCTTATACAGATGAAGAATTAAAAAAATATGGGCTTCCGAAGGAACTTACCAAACAGGAAGTTCTTGATATTGCAATCATGCGGTATGAGCTGAGTACGAACAGCTTCCAGAAATATATGGCGGTTACGATTGCAACGAACGTTAGTGAAAGTACAGTTGCAGCAGTTATGGAAAACCAGAATGAACTCCAGGGAATCGATGTTCTGGAGGATTCTGTACGTCAGTATGTTGATGACGAGAGCATGGGACCGCTTCTCGGTTATACCGGACGGGCATCATCAGAAGAGTTGGAAAGTCTTAAGAAAGAAAATCCGGATTATTCCAATGATGCAATTGTAGGTAAAGCCGGTATTGAACAGTATATGGAGCTGGAACTTCAGGGAAAAGATGGTCAGGAAACGGTAACCGTTGATAATCTTGGAAAAGTACTGAAAATCGATGATAACACAACAGTAGAACCGGTTGCCGGAAATGATGTTTATCTTTCAGTAGATGCAGACTGGCAGAGTGCGATTTATCAGATTCTGAAACAGCGTGTGGCTGGTATTCTTCTGAATAAGATTGAAGCTGTGAAAGAATACGATTATAAAGGCGAAAATGATGCAAGTAAGATCATCATTCCGATTTATGATGTATATAATGCACTGATAGCAAACAGCGTCATCGATATTGATAAATTCAGCAGAGAAGAAGCTTCGGATACAGAAAAAAATCTTTATGCCAAATTTCAACAAAAGCAGCAGGAAGTTTTTGATACAATAACTAACAGGCTTACAAGTTCTGATCCGCCGGCTTACAAAGACGAAAGTACTGAGGTGCAGGAGTATCTTACATATATTTGCGATACAGTGCTCCGGGATACGCTTGGTGTGATCGATAAGAATGAGGTGGATACATCAGATGCCACTTATCAGGCCTGGGCAAATGATCAGAGCATTAGTCTGAAGGATTATCTGAATTATGCAGCCAGTCAGAACTGGATCGATATTTCTGTCATTTCTCCAAAGGGAGAGTATCTTGATTCAGAAGAAATATATCAGGCACTGACTTCCTATATTACAGATTACCTGAAAACAGATACAGGATTTTCAAAACTTCTTTATAAATATCTTCTCATGAATGATCAGATTACAGGACAGGATATCTGTCTGGTCCTTTATGAGCAGGGAGTACTGTCAAAAGAAGATGATTGTTATGCAAATCTTGCATCGGGTGCCATGTCTGCTTACGATTTTATGATCAATAAGATTTCCAATCTGGAAATTGAACCGGCACAGCTGGCACTTGCACCTTGTTCTGCATCGGCAGTCATTACCGATGCAAAAACAGGAAAGGTACTTGCCTGTGTATCCTATCCGGGATATGACAATAATCGTCTTAGCAATAATATGGATACCAGCTATTATACGAAGCTTGCATTGGACAAGTCCAGTCCTTTCTTTAATAAGGCAACACAGCAGACCACAGCACCTGGTTCTACGCTGAAGCTTCTTTCTGCGGTTACCGGTATGATGGAAGGCGTGATCGATGATGATACTTATTTTGATTGTACCGGTGAATTTGATCTTGTAACTCCGTCGATTTTCTGTTGGAACAAGCAGGGACATGGATCGCTGGAGATAACCGGAGCGATTGAACAATCCTGTAACTATTTCTTCAATATGGTTGGTTTCCTTGCTGGTAAAAATTCAGATGGAGATTTCTCAGAAAATCTCAGCCTTACCAAGCTGCAGAAATATGCTTCGGAATTTAACCTTGATAAGAAAACAGGAATAGAGATTTCAGAGGCAAGTCCGCATGTTTCGGACAGCAAAGCGGTTCCTTCTTATATTGGACAGGGTAATCATTTGTTTACAACCAGTCAACTGGCACGTTATGCGACAGCACTTGCTACATCTGGAACAGTCTATGATCTTTCACTTCTGGATAAAGTTACTGATTCACAGGGTAAGACATTGAAGGAATACGGTTCATCTGTTGTAAATCAGATGAGTGATGTTCCGGATAATGTATGGAATGATATTCATGAAGGTATGCGACGGGTGGTTCTGACTCATGAGCAGTTTAATGGACTGGGAGTTACACTTTCAGGAAAAACAGGTACCGCCGAGCTGGATATTTATCACCCGAACCATGGCCTTTTCATTGGATATACGACATCTTCAGATACATCTGAGCCGGAGTATTCTATTGCAGTGCGAATTGCAAATGGATACACTTCGGGAAATGCATGCCTGACAGCAAATGATATTCTGAAATACATTTATAATCTGGCAGATGAAGATACCATTCTGACTGGCTATGCCTCCAGTGATACCAGTAATACCTCGAACGACTAACCATATACAGCAGTCTCTGGCTGCTGTATAGCAAAACCACATAAGAGAATACCAGAAGTCTGGAAATATCTATGAGGAGGAAAATAAAATGGGAGAAGTCATTGTAGTAACATCCGGAAAAGGGGGTGTGGGTAAAACAACCACAGTTGCCAATATCGGAACGGGACTTGCGATGCTTAACAAAAAAACAGTTGTAGTGGATACGGATATAGGCCTTCGTAATCTGGATGTGATCCTTGGCCTGGAGAACCGGATTGTGTATAATCTGGTGGATGTTATCAATGGAAGCTGCAGAATGAAACAGGCATTGATCAAGGACAGACGTTATCCGGATCTTTTTCTTCTGCCTTCGGCACAGACCAAAGATAAATCGGCAGTGTCTCCTGAGCAGATGATCAAACTCACAGATGAGCTCAGAGAAGAATTCGATTATGTATTGCTGGATTGCCCTGCGGGAATTGAACAGGGGTTCCGCAATGCGATTGCCGGAGCTGATAAGGCAATCGTTGTCACAACTCCGGAAGTTTCTGCAATTCGCGATGCGGATCGTATCATAGGGCTTCTTGAAGCTTCTGATTTGAGAGATATTCATCTGATCATCAATCGCCTGCGACCGGATATGATTGCCAGGGGCGATATGATGTCAGTGGATGATGTGACGGAAATTCTTGCGGTAAATCTCCTTGGTACGATTCTGGATGATGAGCAGATTGTGATTGCGGCCAATCAGGGTGAACCCCTTTCCGGTCAGAAATCGCAGGCAGAAGAAGAGTACCGTAATATCTGCCGGCGCCTTCTTGGTGAGGAAGTTCCGTTTGTGGAACTGCAGCAAAAGAAAGGCATGCTGAAAAGATTAAGTGAGATTTTTCATAAATAACAGGATTTTTTTCTGTTAAAGGAGGGGATTTCAGTGAAATCTTTTAGTCAGATAAAAGGTCGGTCTGCGGAATATGCCAGAAACAGAATAAAACTTCTACTGGTATCCGAACGTATCGACTGCTCTCCGCAAATGATAAGCATGTTGAAAAATGATTTGATTCATACGGTAAAAAAATATATCTCCATAGATGAAAAACAGGTGACTGTGCAGATCACACAGGAACCACCGGTTATCCATGCGAAGATACCCGTATGCTCCAAAAAGGAACAAAGGACAAAATGTTAAAACAGTATAAATTACGATTTTATAATTTCAGACTGGTAATTTTTCTTCTGGCGATCAGTGTAATCGGAATCGTTCTTGTGGGAAGTGCGAGGGAAGATCTGAAATCCAAACAGCTTGTGGGTGTGATTCTTGGTCTGATCATTATGGTTATTCTGTCATTGATGGATTATTCCTGGATTTCAAATTTCCAGTGGATCATGTATGGCGCAAATATTGTGCTTTTGCTGATCGTACGACTTTTTGGTGATTCTGCCAATGGTGCGGCACGTTGGATTGATTTTGGATTTATCCGTTTTCAGCCGACGGAGCTGTCGAAAATTATTATCATACTATTTTTTGCCAGGTTCTTTATGGATCATGAAGAAGATCTGAATACATTCAAAACACTGGCAAAATCAGTGATTCTTCTGGCAATTCCGCTGTTTCTGATTTATGAACAGCCGGATATGAAAAACACACTTATGCTTCTGGCTGTATTTTGCATCCTGATTTATATTGCAGGGCTCAGTTATAAGATCATCGGAGGAATGTTTCTGATCATTATTCCATTGGCAATTATTTTTGTATCGATCGTGGTACAGCCGGACCAGAAACTGATCAAAGATTATCAGAGAAAACGTATCATGGCATTTCTGTATCCTGAGAATGAAGAGTACAGTGATGATATTGAACAGCAAAATAACTCCAAAACAGCAATTGCTTCGGGAGAACTGATAGGAAAAAAACTGTCTGGTGATAAAGAAGTTGCATCTGTAAATGATGGTAATTTTGTGTCTGAGAATCAGACAGACTTTATTTTTGCGGTAGCCGGTGAGGAATACGGATTTATGGGATGCTGTAGTATTGTAATCCTGTTACTGGCGATTTCTGTGGAATGTATCCGGATGAGCCTGCGGGCAAAAGACTTGTCCGGAAAGATCATATGTTGTGGTATGGCAAGTATCATATCATTGCAGAGCTTCCTGAATATATGCGTGGCTACGGGAATCGCGCCAAATACCGGTACACCGCTTCCATTTGTCAGTTATGGACTTACGTCACTGATCAGTCTTTATATCGGAATGGGTATGGTATTGAATGTCGGACTTCAGAGCAGCGCATACAATAAAGAAATCCGAAGAAAAGCAATTGACCAGAAAGAGGACTATTTATGACAAAACAACAAAAAGGTAAAACATCTGCAGGTCAGCAGAGAAGGTCGGCACGTCCGGAACAGATGCATGCTTCCCGACAGCATCCACAGAAACGTTCATCAAAAAGTTCAGCGAGAATGCGGCGTATGCGTAAAAAGAGAATGAAAAATACAATTCTTCTGATTGCATTGCTGCTGATTCTGGTATGTGGTGCAGGAGGACTGTTTTATATGCTGCGGGGCGGAATAGGTTCCGAACCGGTAATGGCTTACAGTACAGACAGAGAGTTTCAGCATCAGAAGATTTCAGGAATAAGTCAGAGAGCAGATGCATTTGCAGCTGATCTTTGTGTGGTGACTGGTGATCAGACACTGGATTCTGTTTCTCTGGAACAGGCTCAGAAGGGAGTTCTGCTGGATCTTAAAGATAAATCCGTTTTATATGCCCAAGGAGCCTATGATAAAGTTTATCCTGCAAGTATTACGAAAATTATAACTGCGCTTCTTGCTTTCAAAAACAGTAATATGGATGATGTTGTAACGATCACACAGGAAAATATCACTCTTGAGGAAGGATCACAGGTAGTTGGTTTTCAGGTGGGTGATCAGGTGACGATGGATCAGCTTGTACACTGCCTTCTGGTTTATTCCGGAAATGATGCGGCATCTGCGATTGCGACTCATGTGGGTGGCTCTACAGAAAACTTTGTTGCAATGATGAATGAATATGCAGCGCAGCTCGGATGTACAGGAACACATTTTACAAATCCACATGGTCTGCAGGACGAAAATCATTATACAACACCGTACGATATCTATCTCATGTTGAAAGAAGCATTGAAATATCCGGAATTCACGGAAATTACACAGCTTCCGAGTTATACAGTTACATTCCAGCACAGTGACGGCTCTGAAGATAGTGTGTCACTTACTGCGACGGATCATTATCTGACAGGTGAGGCAAATGCTCCAAAAGGAGTAACGGTTCTTGGCGGAAAGACCGGAACGACAAGCAGCGCAGGAAACTGTCTGGCATTGCTCTGTCAGAATTCATATGGGGAGCCATATGTTTCAATTGTTATGGGGGCTTCTACAAAAGAACTTCTTTATCAGCAGATGACATCCCTCCTTGAAAATATAAACACAGTATAAGCGAGAATGTTCAGACTGTTTGGAAAAAGTGACAAAAAAATCCAAATTACTCTTGAATTTTAAAACAAGTTGCACTATAATATTAACCATATTCAACATCGTTTTTATTCAAAAATTATATATTGTGTCTAAGGAGGAAAACAGCATGGTTGAACTGATCGTAGGAAAGAAAGGCAAAGGCAAAACAAAAGTACTGTTAGACAAAGTGAACGGCGCAATTAAAGAGGCAAATGGCAGCATTGTTTACTTAGACAAAAGCACAAAACATATGTATGAACTGAACAACAAAGTTCGTCTGATCGATGTATCTGTATATCCGATTAAGAATGCAGATGAGTTTGTTGGATTTGTATGTGGTATTATTTCACAGGATCATGACCTTGAGCAGGTTTATCTTGACAGTTTTCTTACAACGGCCAAACTGGAAGGCAAAGACGTTACAGGTACACTGGAGCAGCTGAATGCTGTAGGTGAGAAATTTAATGTTAAATTTGTCGTTAGTATGTCCCTGGATAAAGAAGAGATTCCGGAATCCTTACAGGATAAGATCGTAACTGCTTTATAAAAAGTAAAAAAGAATCTGGGATCAGTCTTTTTGGACTAATTTGGACAAGAATTACATAAGATGGGGTAATCAAGGGATTCTGTTGGGGGACAGGATCCCTTTTTGCAGGGAAACCTTCATAAAATATATAAAATTTTTAAAAAATATTTTATTTCTCTTGACGAGTACAAAAAACCATGCTACTATATAGCAGATGCCGCACAGAGAGGTTTAAGAGCATGAGTTGGAACTCATTCCACCATATCTGGCGAGTAAAGTTTATAGGAGGTGCCACAGATGTACGCAATTATTGCAACAGGTGGTAAACAGTACAAAGTTGCCGAGGGCGACGTAATCAGAGTTGAAAAGCTCGGTGTTGAAGCTGGTGAAACCGTTACTTTTGATAACGTTCTTGCAGTTAGCAATGAAGGTTTAAAAGTTGGAGCTGACGTAGCTAATGCCAGTGTTACCGCTTCTGTAGTTGAAAACGGAAAGGCTAAAAAAGTTATCGTTTACAAATACAAAAGAAAAACTGGATATCACAAGAAAAACGGTCACAGACAGCAGTTTACAAAAGTTAAAATCGAAAAGATCAACGCTTAATCTGGTGTTTGCATGATTACAGTGACAGTCAGTAAGAAGAACAATTCATATGTCAGTTTTACATCCAAAGGGCATGCCGGATATGCAGAAGAGGGATACGACATTATATGTGCCGCTGTCTCTGCTCTGGTAATCAATACGGTGAATTCCCTGGAACAGCTGACAGGAGATCAGATTCAGGCAGAAGAGAGTGATGGATTTGTTTCTTTCTCTTTCATGAAACCTGTTACAAAAGAGGGAACTCTTTTGATGGATTCTCTTGTTCTCGGACTGACAGAAATTGAGAATAGTTATTCTAAACGTTATTTAAAAGTAAAAGTCAGGGAGGTGTAACGACATGATGAAAATGAACCTTCAGTTATTCGCACATAAAAAAGGTGTTGGTTCTACAAAGAACGGCCGTGACTCCGAATCCAAGAGATTAGGTGCCAAAAGAGCAGACGGACAGTTTGTTAAAGCTGGAAACATCCTTTACAGACAGCGTGGAACAAAGATTCACCCAGGTGAAAATGTAGGCTGTGGTAAAGATTATACATTATTTGCACTGACAGATGGTGTAGTAAGATTCACCAGAAAAGGACGCGATAAGAAACAGGTTTCTATCGTTCCTGTAGAGGCAGAATAATCAAGTTCAGCGTGAGGCTTCAAATCGTTTAGGTTTGGAGCCTTTCTTTAGATTTAAAATAAAAAGGAGCGACATATGTTTGCAGACAGAGCAAAAATCATCATCCGTTCAGGAAAGGGCGGAGATGGACATGTAAGCTTCCGCCGAGAGCTGTATGTACCGAATGGCGGTCCTGACGGCGGAGACGGCGGAAGAGGCGGAGATGTGATCTTTGAAGTGGATGAAGGTCAGAATACGCTTGGCGAGTATCGCCATAAACACAAATTTAAAGCACAGGACGGTCAGGAAGGCGGGAAAAAACGCTGCCATGGAGCTGATGGTGATGACATTGTTCTGAAAGTCCCGGAAGGAACTGTAATTATGGAAGCACAGTCACGCAAGGTGATTGCAGATATGTCCGGAGAGAACCGCCGTCAGATCGTTTTGAAGGGCGGACGTGGTGGAAAAGGAAACCAGCATTATGCAACTCCTACCATGCAGGTTCCTAAATTTGCACAGCCGGGCCAGCCGGCGCAGGAGCTGGAAGTCCTTCTGGAGCTGAAAGTGATCGCAGATGTTGGACTTGTTGGTTTTCCAAATGTTGGAAAATCCACATTCCTTTCCAGAGTAACAAATGCCCAGCCGAAAATTGCCAATTACCACTTTACAACATTAAGTCCGAACCTCGGTGTAGTGGATACAGCAAATGGTGGCTTTGTTATTGCTGATATTCCGGGACTGATCGAAGGTGCATCCGAGGGAGTTGGTCTGGGCCATGAATTCCTGAGACATATCGAACGTACCCGTGTTCTTGTTCATATTGTGGATGCAGCCTCTACCGAAGGACGTGATCCGGTAGACGATATTCATAAGATCAACAAAGAACTGGAAGCATATAATCCGGACATTGCGGCAAGACCTCAGCTGATTGCTGCAAATAAGATCGATTGTATTTTTGATGACGGTGAGGAGAATCCTATTGACCGTCTTAAGGCAGAGTTTGAACCAAAGGGAATCAAGGTTTATCCAATTTCGGCAGTAACAGGTCAGGGACTGAAAGAACTTCTCTACGGAATCAAGGAACTTCTGGACAGTGTTCTGGCAGAGCGTATCGTATTTGAACAGGAATTCTTCCCAGAGGATGAATTATTTACCGAAAATCTTCCGTTTACAGTTGAGAGACATCCTGAAGATCCGGATATCTTTGTTGTGGAAGGACCTAAGATTGAAAAAATGCTTGGATATACCAATCTGGATTCTGAAAAAGGCTTTGCTTTCTTCCAGCGTTTCCTGAAAGAAGGCGGTATCCTGGAGGAACTGGAAAAAGCAGGTATTGAAGAGGGAAATACTGTCCGTATGTACGGATTTGACTTTGATTATTATAAATAGAAAGGTCTGAAACTATGACAAGCAAACAGAGAGCATACCTGAAAGGTCTTGCAATGAAAATGGAACCGATCATGCAGCTTGGTAAGGGTTCTGTCACACCGGAAAATACAGCGGCTGTTGATGAGGCACTTGCAGCACGTGAACTGATCAAAATCAGTGTACTTCAAAATTGCCTGGATGATCCGCGTCAGATGGCAGAAGTTCTGGCAGAGAGAACACATTCACAGGTTGTTCAGGTGATTGGAAGAAAAATCGTTCTTTACCGTGAAGGAAAAGACAACAAGAAAAAAATCATTCTTCCGTAATACGAGAAGGAGTACAGAGAACAATGGAAACCAGACGTAAAAAAATTGGTATTATGGGAGGAACATTTGATCCGATCCACATCGGTCATCTGATACTGGGGGAGAAAACATATGAACAGCTTGGCCTGGATAAGATATTATTTATGCCGGCCGGAAATCCTCCTCATAAACAGAACCGGATTGGACGGGCCACAGATGCTCAGAGAGTATCTATGGTAGAAAAAGCAATTTCCGGAAATCCACATTTTGAACTTTCGTTGACCGAAATGAATGATAAAGGATTCACATATACCTACCATACACTGGAAACACTGAAAGAACAAAATCCGGACACCGATTATTATTTTATTATCGGAGCGGATTCTCTGTACGATTTTTCCTCATGGAGAGAGCCGGCAAGAATATGTAAAGCCTGTACGATTGTTGTAGCAGTACGTGATCATGTGCCGGTTGAGAAACTTAATGAACAGATGACATATTTGTCTGAACGGTATAATGGCCGATTTATCAGCCTGAATACACTGAATATAGATATTTCAAGTCAACTGCTGCGCAAGTGGCATCAGGAGGGTAAGAGTCTCCGGTATTATGTGCCAGATGCAGTAGCTGATTATATAGATAAAAATCACATTTATCACATAACAGAGGGAGTTGGCCACAACAATGTCTGATTACGATTTCATAAAAATGCAAAAAAAACTTGCCAAATATCTTGATGAAAACCGCTATGAACATACTTTAGGAGTTATGTTTACCTGTGCTTCTCTTGCGATGGTACACGGATATGACCTGAAAAATGCTCAGGTGGCCGGCCTGCTTCATGACAGTGCAAAATGTATTCCAAATAAAAAAAAGTTAAAGATATGTGCAGAACACCATATTCCGGTCAGTGATTTTGAAAAAGAACATCCGTTTCTTCTTCATGCTAAACTGGGGGCATATATTGCAAAGGCAAAATATAATGTCACAGACAAGGAGATTCTTTCTGCAATCACATATCATACAACAGGTAAACCGGATATGACTATGCTGGAAAAAATTGTTTATATTGCAGATTATATCGAGCCGGCACGAAATAAAGCACCAAGGCTTACAGAAATCCGCAGACTGGCATTTGAAGATCTGGATGAGTGTATGTATCAGATTCTGAAAGATACGTTGTCTTATCTGGATGAAAATCCAAATGATGTAGATTCAGCAACTAAAGATGCGTATGCTTATTATACAATGCTACATGAGGACAGGCTGAAAATTCGAAAACAGGCCTGATCCGGAAAGGAAACATGTTTATGAACAGAGAACAGGAAATGGTAAGCATTGCCTGCAAAGCAATTGATGATAAAAAAGCACTGGACATAAAGGTAATTGATATCCGAGAGGTTTCTGTGATCGCGGATTATTTTGTGATTACAAGCGGAAGCAATCTGAACCAGGTGCAGGCAATTGTAGATAATGTTGAGGAACAGCTTGGAAGAGCTGGATTTGAACCAAAACAGATTGAAGGAACAAGAAATTCAAACTGGATTCTTATGGATTATGGTGATCTTATTATTCATGTGTTTGATGAAGAAAATCGTCTTTTTTACGATCTTGAAAGAATCTGGAGAGATGGAAAAGAACTGGATGTTTCAGAATTTTTGAAATAAGTTAACTGTAAAAAAAATATGTAAACCATAGATGGCGAAAAACAGGAGTATATCGGAAAATAATCTGATATACTCCTGTTTTTTATTCGTATAAACGAAAAACACCAAATACTTTACCAAGAATTTTGAGATTATCATGTACAAGAATCGGTTCCATTGAATCATTCTCCGGCTGCAGGCGATAATAACCGTCTTCTTTGTAAAAAGTCTTAACTGTGGCAGAATCTTCTACCAGTGCAACTACAATATCTCCGTTAGAAGCAGAACTCTGTTGTCTGACCAGAACCTGATCACCGTCAAAGATGCCGGCATTGATCATGCTGTCACCTTTTACTTTAAGCATGAAGCTCTGCGCATTTGGCATATATTCTGCAGGAACCGGAAAATATCCTTCGATGTTTTCAACGGCAAGCATAGGCTGACCGGCTGCAACGGTTCCTACCAGAGGTACATTTACAACTTCTCTGCGGACAAGGTTAAAATTATCATCAATGATTTCAATTGCACGTGGTTTCGTGGCATCTCTGCGTATATAACCGTTTTTTTCGAGAGCTTCCAGGTGAGAGTGAACAGAAGAAGTAGACTTCAGATTAACTGCCTCACAAATCTCCCTGACTGCTGGGGGAAATCCTCTGTTAAGAATCTCATTTTTTATATAATCCAGAATCTCCTGCTGTTTCTTGCTGATTCTGCCGTATGCCATAGAAAATACCTCCTGATTCACGATCATTCTGATTAATAAAAAGTATAACATACCTTTTTCGTAATAGCAAACAAATATTCGGAAAATATGTTCGCACTGAATAATTTCCCCTTTTTCTTGTCAGATGAAGGTGAAAATGGTACAATACCTTAGTATGTAATTTAGTTAAAAGAATAAAGGAGGCATTTTTTTGCCTGATAAGGATAAACATTTTGCAGATAATGCAGGAATATTAAAGAAGATCAAAAGTGTGTTGGGGTTGAATATTGGTACAATGCTGTTTGGAGCTCTGTTTCTCTATATGCTGTTCAGCGTTGTTTTGTATCTGACATCTTCCAACATTGAATCATATCTGGTCATTGCCGGACCTCTTTCCAGAAATGAAACCTATACGGGACTTGCGATACGGACGGAGAAAGTATATAAGGCAGAGACAGGGGGATATGTCAGTTATTATGCCCGGGAAGGTAGCAAGATTAATGCCAACGGCGTGGTATATGGTATCAGCAGTTCACAGAAGACAGAATCGTCTGCTGAACTGAGTTCAGATGATCTTTCTGCAATTCGCAGTCAGATGTTGAGCTTTTCAAAGGGATATAACCCGAGCAAATTTAATAATACATACAGCTTTAAATATAATCTTGAGGGAAGTATCTTACAGTATGCAGGGGTAAGTGGTACTTCATCGGATTCCGGGGTTGTAAGCTATGGAGGGCAGACACTCAGCAAAGCAGAACAGGATGGAATTATTTTGTATTCGACAGATGGATACGAAAATAAAACAGCGGATACCCTTACGGCAGAAGACTTTGACCAGAATTCTTATCATGAAACAGATCTTAAGACACACGATGCTGTTTCAGCTGGGGACAGTCTTTATACGTTGGTTTCGGATGAGAACTGGAGCCTGATGATTCCGTTGAGTGAGAAGCAGGCGGCAAAGCTCGCTGACCGTACGGTTGTGCGTGTGAAATTTCTGAAAGATGATATGACTCAGAGTGGAGATTTCAGTATTGTTGAGATTGATGGAGCTAAGTATGGCAAGATTGATTTTAACAAGGGTGTGATTCGCTATGCCTCAGATCGTTTCCTGGAAATAGAACTTGTAACAAATACAGTCACTGGATTGAAAATTCCATTGTCATCAATTGTTACAAAGGAATTTTACCTGATACCTTCTGATTATGCGACAACAAATGAAGACAGTCAGGAAACAGGTTTCATGGTCCTTGGCAAAGATAAAAGCGGAAACGAGACACGTACATTTGTAAATCCGTCTATTTATGCAAGCATAGAGGATGGAAGCCAGGATACAGAGGATGAAAGTAAGAAAAAATATTTGTATTATGTTGATCAGAAGTCATTTAAAGAAGGTGACGTGATCATCAGCCAGAAAGATCAGAGCCGCTATGTAGTCAGTGATGTCGGTGTACTTGAGGGTGTATATTGTATCAACCAGGGGTATGCCGTATTTCGCAGAATAGAGATACTGGATCAGAATGAAGAATATGCGATCGTTTCAAAAAATACAGCATATGGTCTGGCGAGGTATGATCATATTGTACGAAATGCTGATAAAGTAGATGAGGAAGAAATTTTATATTAAAAGGTAAAATGATTAATAAAGAATTTTATACGAATCAGGAGGCTTATAAATTATGATAACAGAAAATCTTGAACAGGTTCGCAAAAACATTGAGGAAGCATGCAGGGCAGTAAATCGTGATCCGGGAGAAGTGACATTGATTTCTGTAAGTAAGACGAAACCGGTGTCTATGCTTCAGGAAGCGTATGATGCAGGTTCAAGAGACTTTGGAGAAAATAAGGTTCAGGAGATCATGGATAAATATCCACAGCTCCCGTCAGATATTCGCTGGCATATGATCGGACATCTGCAGAGAAATAAAGTAAAATATATTGTAGACAAGGTTGCACTGATTCATTCTGTAGATTCTCTGAGACTTGCAGAAACAATTGAAAATGAAGCTGCAAAACATAATGTGACAGTTCCGATACTTATTGAAGTAAATGTAGCACAGGAGGAGAGTAAATTCGGCCTGAAAACAGAAGAAGTTCTTTCGCTTGTGGAATCTGTGGCAGCATTGCCGCATATAAATATAAAGGGCCTGATGACGATTGCTCCATATGTCGAAGATCCGGAGGAGAATCGTGGGATTTTCCGCCAATTGAAGAAATTAAGTGTTGACATTGCAGCCAAAAACATTAATAATGTTAATATGAGTGTTTTGAGCATGGGTATGACCGGAGATTATCAGGTTGCCGTGCAGGAGGGCGCTACGATGGTTCGGGTTGGAACGGGTATTTTCGGTGAACGAGACTATTCGCATTGAGCCATAAGACAAATAGGATTGGAGATTAAAATGAGCGTTTTAGATAAACTTTTGGATGCCGTAAAACTTAATGATGATTATGATGAAGATGATTATTTAGATGATGATCTTCTTGACAGTGATGACGATGATTTCCTGGGTGATGATCAGGAGGATAAGCCTGTAAAGAAATTTTTCCAGAAATTCTCTAAAAAAGCTGATGACGAAGAGGTTGATGATTTTGATGATGAAGAACCGGTTGCAGCTGCACCGAAACAGCCAGTCAAAACTGTTTCCATACCAAAAGTATCTGTCAAACAGGACAAGCCGGTACGAAATACTTCATCCAAGATCACTCCAATGCGAAGCAGCAGAAAGGGATCACAGGCAGCAAATATGGAAGTATGTGTAATCAGACCTACATCGATGGAAGATACTCGTGAAATTGCAGATACATTAGTAGACAATTCTACAGTTGTATTGAATCTTGAAGGACTTGATATGGAACTTGCACAGAGGATTATCGATTTTACATCCGGTGCATGTTATTCTCTGGGTGGAAGCCTGCAGAAGGTATCCAGCTATATCTTCATTCTTGGACCTTATAATGTGGATATTACTGGTGATCTTCAGAATATTCTTGGAAGTAATCCGGTACCGTCTGTAAGAGCAGGATATTGATTAACACAGGGTATTGATTAACAATGGAAAAAGACGAATTCTTTATCAAGAGAATCCGGGAACTGGCAAATCTCTCTTATCAGAGAGATATTGTCACTTTTTCGGATTTTCTTAATTTAAATGAACAAAATATCATAAATGACCGTAAAAATCAAATGCCAGGCGTAGTTATGGAATGTTTTGGCGGTTACGAACAGGCAGAGCGTCAGATGGTAGCATTTCATCCTGATGCTCTTTTATTTCCATGGAAGTATCCTATTAAATGCCTGAAGGCAGAACCACTTGCTGCGAAATTTTCAGAGGACCTGACGCATCGTGATTTTCTGGGAGCAGTTCTCAATTTGGGAATCGAGCGTGCTGTGGTAGGAGATATTCTTGTACAGAAACATACTGCATGGATATTCTGTCACGAAAAAATTGCAGATTATATCATAGAAAATCTGACCAGAGTACGCCATACGACTATGAAACTTTCTATGGTGGATAATCCGGAACATATACCGGAGCCGGAATTTCAGGAGATCAATGGCACATGTGCTTCCGTACGTCTGGATGCACTGATTGGACTGGCTTTTCAGACTTCAAGAAACAGTATGGTTTCTTTCATAGAAGGCGGTCAGGTATTTGTAAATGGAAAATTAATTACATCGAATGGATATGAGCCAAAAGATGGAGATATTATTTCGGTACGTGGTAAGGGGCGATTTCGGTATGAGGGCGTTTCCAGACAGACAAAAAAAGGACGGAACAGTGTGAAACTGCTGCGTTATCAGTAAGGATCAGGAGGACTAGGATATGGGCACAGATGCATTACAGGTCAGAAGAAACGGAGATTTTTACTATCCGATCTATTTTGAGGATGGGTTTGAGAAACTTGCAGACGCAATTCGGACAGAGGGACTGGAGAACAGAAATTTTTGTATTGTAACAGATACGAATGTGGCACCGCTTTATGCGGCAGAGGTACAGAAAGTTCTTTCACCAGTAGCTTCCAAAATATCTGTGTTTACATTTGAAGCAGGTGAAAAAAGCAAAAATCTGAATACAGTACAACAGCTTTATAAAGTACTGATCGAGGAAAAACTGGACCGTAAGAGTCTGATCATTGCGCTTGGAGGCGGTGTGGTAGGTGATCTTGCAGGATTTGGTGCGGCAACATATCTTCGCGGTATCGATTTTATTCAGGTTCCTACAACACTTCTTTCTCAGGTGGACAGCAGTGTTGGAGGTAAGACCGGAGTAGATCTGGAGCAGTATAAAAATATGGTAGGTGCTTTCCATCAGCCTCGTCTTGTTTATATGAACCTTCACACATTGCGTTCTCTTCCGGCAGAACAGTTTGCCTGTGGCATGGGAGAAGTCTTGAAGACAGGGCTTATCTGCGACGGAGACTTTTATCAGTTTGTGTGTGCGGAGCAGGAAAAAATACAGCAGTTGGATACAGCACTTCTGAAGAAAATGATTCGTCGCTGCTGTGAGATCAAAGCAGGTGTTGTAGAACGTGATCCAAAAGAGCAGGGAGAACGTGCATTGCTTAATCTTGGTCATACGATTGGCCATGCAGTAGAAAAACTCATGGATTTTAAACTCTTGCATGGCCAGTGTGTTGCGATCGGGCTTATTGCAGCTGCAAAGATTTCTCTGAACAGAGGACTGCTTACAGAAAAAGAATATCAGCAGATCATACAGGGCTGTGAGTCTTATCGGCTTCCAACGTACATCGAGAGATTGCATGCGGGAGATATTCTTGCTGCGACTAAAAAGGACAAGAAAATGGAACAGGGACAGATTAAATTTGTTCTTATGAAGGGCCTTGGAGGCAGTTTTATTGATCGTACCGTGACAGATCAGGAATTGCTGGAGGGAATTCAGGAGATTCTTCGATGAATAAAAAGAAAGCTTCTTTTATCTGTTTTTTGGTGTGGTTTACTGGAATTATATTACTCATAGTGGCAGATCAGGCAGCAAAATACTGGGCAGTATCAAAATTAAAGGGCACATCCGGGATGACGCTTATTACGGGTGTGCTGGAGTTGCAGTATCTGGAAAACAGAGGAATGGCATTTGGCATGCTTCAGGGACGTCAGATGCTTTTTCTTGTACTGTGCATAGCTTTTTGTGCTGTAATGTTGTGGCTTTTCTTCAGAATTCCCAAAACAGGATATTACATTCCACTGATTCTGGCAGGTGGTATTCTGACAGGAGGTGCGGCAGGGAATTTTATTGACCGGGCATTTCGAGGATATGTTGTAGATTTTATTTATGTTTCTTTGATCGATTTTCCGATATTTAATCTTGCAGATATCTATGTTGTATGTGGAGGCATTGCATTGGTGATACTCGTTCTTTTCCACTACAGAGATGAGGATTTTGATTTTATTAAAAAATAAAGGATGACTTATGGAAAAACTAGAATTTAATATAGATTCTTCAGAAAAAAGCGTCAGAATCGATAAGTATCTGGCAGAGTGCTGTCCGGATCTTTCGCGTTCTTATCTGCAGAAGCTGCTGAAAGATGGAGCGGTTTCTGTGAATACCCGTATTGTTAAGGCAAATTATAAAACACAGCCAGGAGATCATGTTATTTTAAATATCCCGGATCTGCAGACACCGGATATAAAGCCGGAGAACATTCCGTTGGATATTCTGTATGAGGATCAATGGCTTATGGTTGTAAATAAGCCTAAAGACATGGTCGTACATCCAAGTGCAGGACATATGGAGGGAACGCTGGTTAATGCTGTAATGGCACATTGTGGAGATAATCTCTCCGGAATCAATGGAGTTATGCGTCCTGGTATCGTTCATCGTATCGATAAAGACACTACGGGGGCTCTTTTGATCTGTAAGGATGATATGGTGCACAGAAACCTTGCGGAACAGCTTAAGGAACACAGTATTAAAAGACGATATCGCGCAATTGTTCAGGGAAATATCAAAGAAGATGAAGGGACTGTAGACGCACCGATCGGGCGTCATCCGATCGATCGTAAGAAGATGGCGATCAACCATAAAAATGGAAAAGAGGCAGTTACACATTATAAAGTCCTGGAGCGTTTCGGTCAGGCCACATATATTGAATGTCGTCTGGAAACAGGTCGCACGCATCAGATTCGTGTACATATGGCAAGCCTGGGACATCCACTCCTGGGAGATACGGTCTATGGATCTTCTAAAAATCCTTATCATCTTCAGGGACAGGCACTTCATGCAATGATTCTTGGATTTATACATCCGGTAACTGAAGAATATATGGAGTTTGAGGCTCCAATTCCGGAATATTTTTCAAAACTTTTGGATAAATTGAGAAAATAGTTGGAATTCTTTTGAAAATATTGTATAATAGTAACATGATTTTTGCAGAAGGGAGTGTATATTATGAACAGTACAAGCTCAATTATTACAATCGGACGTGAATATGGAAGCGGCGGAAGACAGATTGGACAGGAGGTTGCTAAATATTTCGGAATTAAATGTTATGATAAGGAACTTCTGGAACACGCTGCAAATGACAGCGGAATCTGCAAAGAGCTGTTTGAGCATCATGATGAAAAACCAACCAATAGTTTTCTGTATTCTCTTGTAATGGATACATATTCTTTTGGATATTCTTCATCCGGATTCTCAGATATGCCAATGAATCACAAAATTTTTCTGGCACAGTTTGATGCAATTAAGAAACTGGCAGGTGAGGGACCTTGTGTAATGGTAGGACGTTGTGCAGATTATGCATTGGCAGACTGGAATGACTGTTTCAGTATTTTTGTGCATGCGGACCTTGACTGGCGAATCAACAGAATTGCATCCAAACATGGAAAAACTCCAAAAGAAGCAAAAGATATGATTACAAAAACTGACAAGAGCAGAGCCAGTTATTATAATTACTATACCAATAAGAAATGGGGAGCTGCACGAAGCTATAATCTTTGCATAGACAGCAGTAAGCTTGGTATTGATTATGCAATTGAGGCAATAATTGAATCCATTAAAATTTTTGACAGAACCAAAATATCCAAATAATAAACAGGATATTTTAAGCCCTGTTACAGGAGTTCTACAGAAATGAGCTGTCCTGTACAGGGCTTTTCTTAGCTGTTTGCACATGGTATAATAAAAATAAAACAGATATATAAATATAGATCCGGGAGGAAGAAAATGCGTCTTGTAATACAACGTGTACTTCAGGCAGAGGTACAGGTAAATGAAAATACGGTAGGAAAGATAAATAAAGGTTTGCTTGTCTTTGTGGGAGCAGGTCATGAAGATTCCAGAGAGGTGGCGGATAAATACTTAAAAAAACTGCTTGGACTGCGTATTTTTGAAGATGAAAATGGAAAGACTAATCTGTCCTTAAAAGATGTAAATGGAGAACTTTTGATGGTTTCACAATTTACGCTGTATGCAAACTGCAAGAAGGGAAACAGACCAAGTTTTATTGAAGCGGGTGAACCACATATGGCGGAGGAATTATATGAATATATGATTCAGGAGGCGAAAAAATCAGTACCTGTTGTAGAACATGGGATTTTTGGAGCAGACATGAAGGTATCATTGATCAATGATGGACCTTTTACGATTATATTGGATGAAAAAATATTATAAATTTTTCAGTTAAAATAATTAGACAGAAAGAAGAATTTTAATGCGTCAGGAAAAGTTTAAAATGGAACGCCAGGGACTGATTCATATTGGTGATGAAGTTGAAATCTCGGAGTTTCAATCATATATGAATTACAGTTATATTATCGAACCGGCTGTGGCCATGTCAGGATGTTACAAAAATTCAGAACGAATCAAGTCAACACATGGAATCATAAAAAATATCGAACATACGCCAAGAGGATTTATTGTAACAGCGGAATTTGAGGAATAAAAGAACTGAAAATTATAAACGAAAATGTTTTACAAATGTCAGATATGGAAAAATCAGAAAAATCCCTGAATATGGCATTTGAAAGAGTTATCTATATCTATACGACAAACCCGAGTTTTTCATATAGATGAGAAGGGCTCTTTCGATAAATGCCATAATTAATCCCTTTGTAAATCCATTTTTATAGTTCTTATAGTTTCTTTTATATTGAAGGGGAAATTTAATTTTATGAGCGATAAAAAAACAACTTACCGTGAACATACAGATATGGAAAATACATTAAAGCTTCGTCAGGTTCTGGCAACGCTGCCTCCATTCTGTAAAGATTATTTCCGGGCAATTGACACGACCACGACTGCCAAAACAAGAATTTCTTATGCATATGACATTCGAATTTTTTTCCAGTTTCTTCTGGATGAAAATCCTGCATTCAAAGATCATGCCATGACTGATTTTACGGTTGATGTTCTCGACCAGATTAAAGCTGTCGATCTTGAGGAATACCAGGAATATCTGAAATTATATCAGTCAGGTGATAAAACAGAAACAAATGGTGAACGTGGCCTGAAAAGAAAAATCTCCGCTTTGAGGAGTTTTTATGCCTATTATTACAAACGTGAAATGATCCATACGAATCCTACAGTGCTTATTGATGTACCGAAAATCCATGAAAAAAGCATTATTCGTCTGGATACTGATGAAGTTGCCATGCTTTTGGATTATATAGAACACTGTGGCGATACACTTACCGGCCAGAAACGTGTGTTTTATGAAAAAACAAAAGAACGCGATCTGGCAATCGTTACATTGCTTCTTGGAACCGGAATCCGTGTTTCCGAATGTGTCGGACTGGATATTGAAGATGTAGATTTTAAGAATAATGGAATCAAAGTCACTCGAAAAGGTGGAAATGAAATGGTTGTTTATTTTGGGCCTGAGGTAGAAAAAGCACTCAAAAGATACCTGGAGGTCCGTGAGGGAATCACTCCCCTTGCCGGTCATGAGCACGCTCTCTTCTATTCTGCCCAGCGCAAACGTATGGGCGTGCAGGCTGTTGAGAATATGGTAAAAAAATATTCCAGGCAGATTACAACCACTAAGAAAATTACGCCGCATAAGCTTCGAAGCACCTATGGTACCGCACTGTACCAGGAAACGGGCGATATTTACCTTGTAGCGGACGTTCTGGGACATAAGGATGTCAATACTACTAAGAAGCATTACGCAGCCTTAGACGATGCCAGACGGCGTCAGGCGGCAACTGCAGTTAAATTAAGAGAAGAATAAAGATTGGGGACGGAGTTAGTGGCTCTTTAAAGCCACTAACTCCGTCCCCAATGGTTTATCCGGCAAGATGAAGGACTTCGATCAGGAAGATCCAGCTTAATCCATAATAGGAAATTACAGCTACAAGGTCATTGATGGTTGTGATCAGCGGACCGGAAGCAACTGCCGGGTCAATATGGATTTTTTTGAAAAACAATGGAATGCAGGTACCTACGGCGCTGGAAATCAGCATTGCGAGAAGCAGGGATAAACCAATGCATCCAGATACTGCATATGCAAATATAAGGGTTTTGCCTTTGATAATATAAATGTACAGACCAATCAGTGCAAATGACATTAAACCAAGTACACCACCATTGCAGAGACCAATCTTCATTTCTTTAAATACAAGTTCAAATTTCTGTTTGGCTGTCAGGGATTCGTCCATAAGAACACGGATCGTTACCGCCAGGGACTGAGTACCAACGTTACCGGCCATATCCAGGATCAGAGACTGGAAACACATGATGATCGGCAGATTGGTAACAACCTTTTCAAATATACCAACAACTGAAGATACGATCATACCGAGAGCAAGAAGAATGACCAGCCATGGCATTCTTTTTTTCATACTTTCCCTGAGCGGTTCATTAAGATCCTCTTCCGCTGTCAGACCAGCCAGCTTTGCGTAGTCATCTCCCATTTCATCATCGACAAGATCTACGATGTTAGCAGATGTGATAACACCAAGAAGACGATTGTCGTTGTCGAGTACCGGGATAGAATCTTCGGAATAATCTTTCAGATCCTCGATACATTCATCAATCAGATCAGTACCATACACATAAGGATAAGAAGTTACGATCAGTTCTTCAAGAGGGTGATCGCGGCGTGCAATGATCAGATCTTTCAGATCAATGGCACCATAAAACTCTTCAGATGCAGTAATAACAAAAATAGTAGAAATATTGTCATTTTTAGCAGCCTGAGAAACCAGTTCAGTCATGGCTTCTTTGACAGTAAGATTCTCGTGGATGACAATATAATTTGTTGTCATACGGCTACCGATTTCATCTTCATCGAAAGAATTGATCATTTCGATGTCGTGACGAACTTCGTCATCCAGTAATTCAATGAAGATTTTTCGTTTTGAACGATCAAACTGCTGCAAAACATCGGATAATACATTTGTATCCATTTTTGATAAAATTGCAGCGGCTTTTCGGATATTCATTTCCTCCAGATATTTAACAACATCTGCTTCTTCCGTATATTCAAAAATATCGGAAATAGTATCCATATCCAGAATTCTATATAACTTGCAGCGTTCTGCCGGGCTCAGCTTTTCTAATATATCAGCAATATCATTTTCATGATAATCCTGAAGACGCTGACACAGAACTGCCGGTGACGCATTGCTTTTTACTACTTCCAGAATCTCACTGGTGTAGTCCTGCACTCTTTTTTCCATGCAGTATCCCTCCTGTTCTTTTGTAATTTTCTACAACACAAAAAAGGCATGCCTTTCTTTAAAACATGTCAAATATTGGATTGATTATCAATTGTGTTCAGGGGATTGTAAACAGGATAAAAGAGAATCTGAATAGAAATATATAGAAATAAAATCCTGAAATATGAAATCAGAATTTTATAAAAACAGACAGATTAAAACAGAATGTGATAAGTATTCTCACATTCTATTATGCTCTTTCGTCCTGTGCGACAACTTCGCCCGTGAGAATCACAATTATCCATTCTGTTCACCTGCCTTTATACTATAATTTTTAAATCAATGTAATGGCTCTTTATTAGTCAATTACTTAGCCGACAAACATTATAACCTCAAATATGACCAAAAGTCAATGAAACTAGTGTTAAAAAATAGTTAAGATTATATCTAATTTATTTCGCACTTAATTCCCTCAGATCTTCAATCAATGGGCGCCGAACCTTTTGACGGGTCATTTCAAGGATATGAAGTGGCGTGATATCAATTGCTTTGCATTTGACCGGGTCTTTGCGGAGATATTTCTGAAGAACATGAAAAAGTTCATCCTGATGATCCGGGTTTTCCATATTGATAAAATCAACCAGAATGATCCCGGAGAGATTTCGAAGTCGAATCTGACGGGCAATTTCAGCAGCGGCTTCGAGATTTATTTTACGGTAAGTCTCTTCTGCTTTTTTCTTTCCAGTATATTTGCCACTGTTGACATCAATGGAAACAAACGCCTCCGTCTGCTGGATAACAAGAAAACCTCCACTTTTCAGCCAGATCTTTTCATGGCATACTTCATCGATCGCACCTTCCAGACTGTAAAGCTTATATAGTGGAAGTAATTTATCCTGATACAGCTTAAGAATCTCCAGTTTATCCGGCTGAAATTCGCTGAGATAAGCGAAGATCTTTTCATGTATTTCAGGAATATCAGTAACAATCTCATCCAGATTTCTGGTATAGACATCGCGAACTGCTGCCAGATAAAATGGTTCTGCTTCATATAGAAGACTGTAACAGGTACGGTTCCGTCCATGAACGGCAACTTTTTCATATTGTTTTTTCAGCATTTCCAATTCATGAAAAAATTCTTCTTTGGAAGCTTCTGCAGCATTTGTACGGGCAATGATGCCATACTCACGTTCCGGCAGGCTACGTTCTTCTTCCAGCCATTTATTCAGAAGACTGCTCTCTTCCTTGGAAAGTTTGTTGGAAAAACCTATTTTTCGATTTCCTGTAGTCAGAACAAGATATTTTCCCGAAAAATTCAGATTTGCGGTCAGTGCAGGAAGTTTCCCTTTCATGGCTTCACGGTTGATCTGAACCAGAAGCTGGTCTCCAGGACGCAGGGGCTGATCTGTTTTTCGACCATCTGTGTAAATGGCATTCGTACACTGATTCAGAGGCAGATAGCCATTTACGGAATCGCTTAAACGGACAAAAGCCGCCTGAATATTGGCGGCAATGTTTTCAACTTGTCCTACATAAATATTGTTAAGAGTATTTTTTTTCCCGGAAGGCTCCAGACGAAGTTCAATTACCTTCTGGTCCTGGACGATTGCACAGACGGTACAGGGAACTTCGTTAAGAAGCATTTCTGTAATGATCAGCTTATTCAACTTCTTCACCTAATGATTCCATAGAAACGAGTTTCAGATGTTCTTCATCACCTTTGTTGGCATAAATCTCACGACGTTCGATCATGTATGCGAACGGAAGTGGTTCCTCATCCATCCAACGAAGGAAAGTGTCCATGACAAGTTCCGGTTTGGTGTAGTTGGAACTTGCAGAAGCAAGCTGCATGAAAACACCTTCACCGTCTAAATGCATTTCATAAATATATGGACGGATGTCTACCGTTTTTTCACTGCGTTTAGTTTTCTTGGTTACAATGATCTCTTTCTGGGAAAGAAAATCATCCAGTCCGGCACGCCAGTCTGCAGCAGGTTCTTTTCCTTCGCGGAACTGTATAAAATAATCGGCAGCAGCTACCAGAGCCATAGCGGTACTTGCCTTACCGTCTTCTACCTGACGCGCAGAGCAAATGGACACACCCTCTGCCATAACGGCATTGAGACAGTCTTCAATCTCTTTTGTTGGAACAGTTTCAGTAAGCTCCATATCGAAGTACTCACCAAGACTGGTTGTACCAACACCAAGAGGTGCCGCAAAAGACATGATCATATGCGGGCTGTAGCCACCGGAGAATGCAACCGGAAGTTCAGCACGGCGGATAGCTTTCTGGAAATAACGCATGGTATCCAGATGACCGACAAATTTCATATGCCCGGTTTTGGCAAACTTAATTCTTACTTTCACAGCACACACCTCCTTTGTATTTAAGTACACCACAGCCAGAGCATTTCTGACGGCAGTTTGGTGTAACAGTTTCTGCTTTCGCCTGTTCCCATTCGCGGATCAGGAATTTTTTGGTAACACCTGCATCAATGAAATCCCATGGGAGAATCTCATCCGTGCTGCGTTCACGGAGTGTATAGAACTCAATATCAATGCCAGTTTCTTTGAAGGCTTCTTTCCAGATATCATAGTGGAAGCTTTCAGACCATGCATCATAAAGAGCACCCTTTTCATATGCTTTAAGGATGACATCAGCACAGCGTCGGTCACCTCTTGCAAGGAAACCTTCCAGTACAGTTACATCAGGTTCATGCCAGTTGTAACGGATGCTTCGCTGGTTCAACTGGGAACGAATCTCATTCTTAACAACTTTAGCTTTTTCGATAAAGTCTTCTTCACGGAACATTGGTGCCCACTGGAACGGGGTGAACGGTTTTGGCACAAAGAAAGAAGTGCTGACATTGATCTGTACTTTTCCTTTACGCTGCTCCTTTGGAACAACTTCATAATAGGTCTCGGCAATCTTCTGGGCAAGATGCGCGATGCCCTTCATATCATCTTCTGTTTCAGTAGGAAGTCCAAGCATGAAATAAAGCTTAACCTGATTCCATCCGCCCTTGAAAGCTTCACCGGCGCCGTGCAGGATATCTTCTTCCGTAAGTCCTTTATTAATAACATTACGAAGACGCTGAGAACCTGCTTCCGGAGCAAAAGTGAGACTGCTTTTTTTGACATCCTGAACTTTACTCATAACATCGAGAGCAAATGCATCGATTCTAAGAGAAGGCAGAGAAATATTGACTGCCTCATCACGGAATTCATCAATCAGGAAGTTCACGATCTCTTTCAGGTGACTGTAATCACTGGAACTTAAAGAACTTAAAGAGATTTCTTCATGACCTGTCTTCTGAAGCATGATTCTTGCAGATTCTTTTAATGTCTCGATATCACGTTCTCTTGTAGGACGGTAGATCATGCCGGCCTGACAGAAACGGCATCCGCGGATACAGCCACGCTGGATCTCCAGAGTAACACGGTCCTGTGTTGCTTTGATATGAGGAACGACCGGAGCTTCCAGTTTATTGTAATCTTTATCCATGTCGATTACGAGCTGTTTTTCAACCTTTTCCGGTACATTTTCATATTTAGGCTGGAAGGATTTAATGGTACCATCTTCTTTATAGGTAACTTCATAGAGGGAAGGTACATAGATACCAGGAATCTGTGCTGCTTTCAGAAGGAAATCCTGTCTGCTGCCACCGGCCTTCTGGTTTGCTTTGTAAGCATCAAAAAGGGCTCCATAAACCATTTCACCTTCTCCGATATAGAAAATGTCAAAGAACGGTGCCAGAGGTTCAGGATTGTACGCACACGCGCCTCCGCCGATCACCAGTGGATCTTCTTCCGTACGTTCTTCTGCAAGAAGTGGAATTCCACTGAGATCCAGTAACTGGAGTACGTTTGTATAGCACATTTCATATCCGAGAGTGATTCCAAGGAAATCAAATTCCTTTACCGGATCCTGAGATTCCAGTGTAAATAACGGAATGTGTTCTTCACGCATGATCTTATCAAGGTCTGTCCACGGTGAAAAGAGACGCTCGCACCATACGTCGTCTCTTTTGTTGAACATATCATATAAGATCATCATTCCGAGGTTAGACATACCAATTTCATAGACATCCGGGAATGCCATCGCAAAGCGGATATCTACCTCATCTTTGTTTTTCATGACTGCATTGACCTCGCCGCCAATGTAACGGGCGGCTTTGTCGATCTGCAGAAGTATTTCATCGCGTAATGCTAATTTTCTCATAGTTTTCCTTTCACTTTTTGAAGCAAAAAAATAACCTCACTGTTTCAGGGATATGTGAGACCATTTTAATACATTGTAATAATGACTGTTAACAATGTTTTTTATTATAAACAGATTATCAAAGAAGTGCAAGTGTTCCTTTTCATATCTTATTTTTAAAACTTAATCTTACCCCTTTGTATGATTATAAAATTACTCTTTCAGAATCGAAAGACTTCCTTCACGCAAAACACCTTCCGAAACCTGCGGTTGCCAGAAAGAATTATCAAATACAATTTTGGAGCAATTACATCCGGTGTTTCCGAGAATATGCTCCAAATCAATATTGCTTGCACCATAGACCAACCGTCCTAACTTCACCCAAACCATTGCGCCACTGCACATAAAACATGGTTCGCAGCTGGAATAAAGAGTATATTCATGCAGATCAGTAATTCCAGTCTGTGCACAAAACTCTCGGATCAGTCCTGCTTCTCCATGAAATGTTGGATCGTGTTTTGTATAAATTTGATTCTCATTGCTAAATACAATTTCGTCATTCTTGACAAGCACAGCGCCGAACGGCTCGTTACCATGTTGAACTGCCAATTTTGACAGTTCAATAGCCTTTTTCATAAACATTTCATCTTGCATTTTCATTTGATATACCTCTTTTCTGTATGCGGTAATCCCTGTTACCATTGTTCTTAGCAAACTCTAGTATACAGGTAAATCCACGTTGCTACAAATGTGGGGTCACTTCACATTATCTAAAACATATTGCGATAAGTCAAAATTACAATTTTCACACTTTAATTGATATAATATTCAACAACTAAACAAGGAGGCCATTTAACCATGAATAATGTAAAAATTCTATGTATCGCAGGCAGTATCGTACTCGGTAGTATATTGCTATCCGGACAAGCTTTTGGCAAAGCCCCCTCAGATCTAATCACCCTTTCCGCCCCTAAGGAGCCTGAGGGGCAACATGTATCTTATGATATAGATGGTTCCGGCTCTTATTATGACAGTGAGTCAGATACAACTTACTATTTTGTCAAGGGGATTGTCACTTCTTATTCTAATCATACCAAAACCTTTTCACTGACTTCCGACGTCGGTGAAACTTATGAGTTACCGGCAGATACGGATATTAATATAACCGACTATCTCAACACAGAAGCACATATATGGTACTCAGAAGACTCTCAAAAAAACTTAAAATTACTTGCGTTCTCTCCTCAAATTTTTTGGGAACATATTAATGAGCTGGAATCAGATGAACAAATTCCGGATGGTGCCACAGAAATTGATGGGACTCTTTCAAAATATATCTCTTTCTGGTTAACAGAAGATAAAATAGATGTTACTCTCTTATTTGTTGAGGACAACGATGGAAACACTCATATATATGCAGAGGATAACACATGCAATAATTGTAATAGTTCTGTTTTTGGCAAAACAATCGGCGACTATATCAAGTTATATGAAGATATGCATTTAAATTCTCAAGTATATGATGATTTTAATGTTGCATATCTTATATCAGAAGCATCATCTTGACTTACCCAAATGTCTGGTTGAGAACCTGATGTTTTTTACATCAAACATATCATATATTTTAAATGCCGCAGCCAATATTTTCAAAGGCTGCGGCATTTTTGACTTAATTTTTCTTTCAAACATGTTGCTTCTTCTTTTGACTGCTGCAAATATGTTTATGTCACAAATTTAAGCAATATTCAGCACTTACTATTTATGTAAAAAATCATTTCAGAAATTGATATATTTTTTTCTTTTCTCTGTTTACATATTGACGGCTAAAGTGTAAGAACATTCTGCATATAATCCTCACTACAGAAGCTATATATTTTACAGCTGTTTCCTGACATCATTACCAAAAACACTTTCAAAATCTATTTTTACAATCCTTTTTGGTTTATTCTTATTATTTTTACTCATCAAAATATTCCTGATACCAGAACAAAAACGCCAGCACTGTCCAGATTTTCCGGCTGTTGTCCTTCTTTCCCGCGTAATGCTCCTCCAGAAGTGCCGTCAGCTTTTCCGTGTGGAAATACTGACGGGATATGGGGCTTTGAAACATTTTTTTAACTCTCCCGTACCAGTCGTCGTCCCGCAGCCAGACACGGACAGGCACCGGAAATCCCAGCTTTTTCCGCGCGGCCGTGTCTTCCGGGATGTATTTCCGGGCCACCTTCCGAAACAGATACTTCGTCTTTCCGTGGGCAAATTTTGCCTCCGGCGGAAGTGTCCGGGCAGCCTCGAACACATCCCGGTCCAGGAAGGGCACGCGCACCTCCAGCGAATGGGCCATGCTCATGCGGTCGGTTTTCTGCAAAATATCCCCGGCCAGCCAGTATTTCAGGTCGATGTTCTGCATTTTCTCCGGGTCGGAAAGCCCGGCGGCTTCTTCATAAGTCTTTCGCAGAAACTCCTGACAGGACGGCGTGTCGGTCGGATTTTTCAAAAGCTCCCGGCGCTCCTCGTCGGTGAAAATATGGGCGTTCCCGATAAACCGTTCCTCCACCCGTTGGCCGGCCCGGATCAGAAAGCTCTTGCCGCGGCGGTCCGGCAGTTTTTTCGCCTGCCGAGAAACCGCACGCCGGATCTTTTCAGGAATCCAGGCCACTTTCTGAAGAGCCAGAGGCTCCCGGTAGATATTATAACCGCCAAATAGTTCGTCCGCACCCTCCCCGGAGAGCACCACCTTCACATAACGAGACGCCTCGGCAGCCAGAAAATACATGGCGACGGCAGAAGCATCACCGCTGGGCTCGTCGAGGGCGTACATCACCTTTGGAAGCACATCCCAGAACTCCTTTTTCCCGATAGTGTGCATGTGATAAGAAAGATGCGCATACCGGGCCACCTCCCTGGCCCTGTTTTCCTCGTTGTAGCCGCTGTTCCCATCCAGAAATCCCACCGTAAACGCCATTTTTGCCCCGGACGACACGGCAATAAAACCCGAATCCACACCGCCGGACAAGAACGTTCCCACTTCCACATCACTGACCATATGGCGGCGGACGGATTTTTTAAGCACGCTCTCCAGTTTTTTCTCCATATCCACCAGCGAACACCCCGCCTCGGGCTGCAGCTTCGGCTGAAAATATCTGCAGATTTCATACTTTCCCTGGCGGTAAAACAGCATACAGCCCGGCGGAAGGCGGTAGATTCCCTCAAAAAAAGTTTCCTCCAGCACGGAATACTGAAAAGAAAGATACTGCTCCAGCGCCCGTTCATTCAACTTTTTCGGGACGCCCGGGAACTGCAGGATGCTCTTAATCTCCGACGCAAACACGAAATTTCCATCCACCACTGTGTAAAACAACGGCTTGATTCCGAAAAAATCCCTCGCCAGCATCAGTTCTTCTTTTTTCTCATTCCAGACGGCGAAGGCAAACATTCCACGAAGCTGCTCCACAAACGCCGAACCATAAGCCTCAAGACCATTCACCAGCGTCTCCGTGTCCGAGCGGGTGACAAAAAGAATCTTCTTTTCCCGTTCCATCTGCTCCCGCAGTTCCTGGTAATTATAGATTTCTCCGTTAAACACCACTGTCAGGTTCTGACTGCTGCTTTTCATAGGCTGCAGGCCGCCTTCCAGATCGATGATACTCAGGCGGCGAAATCCAAGGGCCACGCTGTCATTTACAAAACTGCCCTGCGCATCTGGGCCTCGATGTACCAGCTTTTCCTTCATTTTTTCCACAATCTCTCTTTTGTTCTTTTTCTTTCCGAAAAATCCACAAATTCCACACATGCTTTTCTTCCTTTCTTGTTGTCAACCTTTACTTCGTAAGTGTCCAATAAGAGGGTGTATCGAAATTTCTGGCTGTTGCATGTAAACTATTGATTAGAGTTTTGGGAGTTGACTCTAAAAACTCTAAATCTAATCTAAGGAGCAGGCTTATGGATCTTTCTTCTTTGACTCCAGACAAACAGGTGAAACTTCAATACTGGCTGGATGTAATACGGCAATGCAGGGCCTCCGGACTGACAAATCAGATCTGGTGTGAACAACACGATATCTCTTTGAAAAGTTATTATTACTGGCTTTCCAAAATTCGAAAGCTTGCCCTGGAAGAACTGCCCCGCAAGAAAAACGGCATCCACATGTGTACAGACCAACAGTCAACTGCTTTAACGGAATCCCCGGCTGAGTTTGCGGAGCTTTCACTTCCGGACAGAAACATTTCCCGTTCCACTCCTGCAGCCATACTTCATATCGGATCCATAACAGTGGAACTTTATGAAGGCACATCTGCCCAGATGCTGGAAAACATTCTGAAAGCCGTGCAGTCATGTTAGGAGATCTTTCCCATGTGGAGAAAATCTATATCCGATGCGGCTACACCGATATGAGGAAGCAGCTCAATGGCTTGCTGGATATCATCCAGTACAACTTCAAACTGGATCCTTACAGCAATTCCTTATTCCTGTTCTGTGGAAAGAGGGCTGACCGGATCAAAGCAGTCCATTACGAGGGAGACGGTTTCTGCCTTTTATACAAACGGTACGAAAACGGACGTCTCCAATGGCCGCGGACCGGCGAAGAAGCAAAACAGATTTCTGATCAGCAGCTGCGCTGGCTTCTGGAAGGTTTGAACCCGGAGCAGCCAAA